>JBNLEI010000158.1:0-13606 GCA_050304855.1 Methylococcaceae bacterium | reverse complement strand
ACATCGCCTGCCTGCAGGCCGGCTTTTTCTGCCGAAGAGTCTTTTATTACGCCAGTGACTAAAACGCCTTGCTGACCGTGTTTCAAGTTAAAAGCCTTACGCAGCTCTGAAGTAATGTCTTGGATATTGACACCGATTAGGCCACGCCTGACTTCACCATGTTCCAGAATTTGCGCCATGCTAGCTTTCACCATATCGATTGGAATTGCGAAGCCGATGCCGATGTTGCCGCCGGATGGAGCAATAATTGCGGTGTTAATACCGATTAACTGACCTTGGAGATCGACCAGCGCGCCGCCGGAATTTCCTGGGTTGATCGAGGCGTCGGTCTGGATGAAGTTTTCATAACCTTCGATACCCAGGCCGGAACGCCCCAATGCGCTGACCACGCCGGTGGTGACCGTTTGACCGAGGCCGAACGGGTTGCCGATGGCGACGACAAAGTCGCCGACTTCAAGTTGATCGGAACGTCCGATTTTGACTTCGGTCAGGTTTTCATCTTTGATTTTTAATACCGCAATATCCAACTCACGGTCTTCACCCACGACTTTGGCTTTGAAGTCGCGGCCATCGATCAACGAAACATAGACCTCGTCGGCATTGTTGATGACGTGAAAATTGGTAATGACCAAGCCTTTGTCTTTGTCGACGATAACCCCCGAACCGGCGCTTTGCTGTTGTCTTTTAGGCTTGTAGCGTGGTTGTTCCGGGATTTGAAAGAAATGTCGGAAAAAAGGGTCATTAAGTAAAGGGTTATAGGCCTCGCGGGTGGAAAAAGTCGATATATTGACGACGGCCGGGTTGACTTTTTTCAGCATGGGGGCGATCGAAGGCACCGCTCTACCGCTACTGTCAAAAGCCGGTAAAGCCGCTTGTGCGGTAAAGCCGATGCCGAGCGCCAGGCTCAGAAGTAAGAGTCGATATATGGGTGACATAATAACCTCTATTTAAATGCAAAATGTCGGTAAAAAGTGTTGTTGAAAACGGTTTATGTTTTTCTATAGGAAATTTTTCGGTTTTTCGAGTTCCAGGGATTTGTTTTTTTACACATGTTGGCTTTCCTTAAATATGATTGCAATGCTAGAAGTCCCTGAAACCGCCTTATAACGAAGTTTGATATCGGCAATGGAAATCGGTTCAAAATCGCCTCGGCGGATTATCATGCGTGTTTTAAGAGCATCAACCGCCGCAATCGAATTAGCCGCACAGCCAAGCAAACAATGCAGGCTACCGTAGATTGATTTAAACTCTCCCATAACCTTTTTTTAAATATAAGGTTTCGTTAATGGAATTTAAAGACTATTACAAAATCATGGGCGTGAGCCGCGACGCCACTAAGGACGAAATCAAACGGGCTTACCGCAAACTGGCACGCAAATATCATCCTGATGTGAGCAAAGAACCGGACGCCGAAGCACATTTTAAAGAAGTCGGCGAAGCCTATGAAGTTTTGAAAGATCCGGAAAAGCGGGCCGCCTACGACCGCTTGGGGGCCAATTGGAAAGCGGGTCAGGAATTCAGGCCGCCGCCTGACTGGAACAAAGGATTTGAATTTCATAGCGGAGGATTTACCGGCGCCGATGCTTCGCAATTCAGCGATTTTTTCGAATCGTTATTCGGCAGTGGTATTTTTGGGCGCAGTTTCCATACCGCGCCGAATTATCATGAACGAGGCGAAGATACATTTGCCAAAATAACCATCGATTTAGAAGATGCTTTTTACGGCGCTACACGCAATATCAGTTTACGCAATACCGTGTTGGGAAAAGACGGACGACCGCAAATCAAAACACGAACGCTGAATGTGCATATTCCTAAAGGCATACACCAGGGCCAGCATATCCGTTTGGCCGGACAGGGCGGTGCCGGAGCCGGCCGTGGGAAGTCCGGCGATCTCTACTTGCAGGTTGAATTCAATCCCCATCGTTTTTATCGGGTAGACGGTAAAGACGTTTTGTTGGATTTGCCTGTGACCCCTTGGGAGCTGGCGTTGGGTGCGTCGGTCAAATCGCCTACCCCTAATGGGACTGTCGATCTGAAAATTCCGCCTGGTACATTGTCAGGTAAAAAACTACGGTTGAAAGGCCGGGGAATACCTGGAAAGCCGCCGGGAGACCTTTTTGTGATTCTGCAAATCGCTTTGCCAGCGCCCGACAGCGAGCAAGCAAAAAATTTTTACCGAGAAATGCAGCAAGAATTAGGATTCAATCCGCGTTCGCGGCTGGGGGTTTAAATGGCCGAGAAAAATTATGTGTTACAAGGCATTGTTTTGGAAGAAACCGAGTTTACACTTGGTGATTTGAGCAGGGCTTGTTCGGTTCATGCCGAATGGGTTATCGCTTTGGTCGACGAAGGTATTTTAGAACCGCAAGGTAAGGACATTTCAGAGTGGCGTTTTAGCGGCGAAAATCTGAAGCGTGCGCTTGCCGTACAGAGATTGCAACAGGATTTAGGGATCAACTTGCCGGGTACCGCTTTGGCGCTGGAGTTGCTGGAAGAAATCGACAACTTGCGCGCCCGCTTGGCCGCACTGGAAGGCAGGCCAGAGGATTGAGCGGAGCATTTCTCAGCATTCGATTTCTGACTCACTAAAGCCTTGCCCGATTTTCCCTGATTCAAATTCGGCTTGGTAGTCGATATCGTTGCCGATTGGATGCTGGCATCAAGGTGATAAGCTTTACTTTGCAAACCGAACCGAAAGCGCTTTAGCGTTAATTTGTTGGTAGTTTACGTGACTGATGCGGCATAACCTTAGTTATCGGAGTGATACGTTGACGTTGAGGAACATCCTGAATTTTCTTTATAACTATTGTTCCCAAGCCCATATTTGGCCGTGGTTGGTAGTCGCGTTTGCCATTGTCCTGGGTATCGTTTCCGCATGGGCGACTTGGCATTTCTTGCAATGGCATCAAGCGAGAAGTCATCAAAACTCGCAGGGCCGGGCGACTACGACTTGGCATAGCCAGAATGTTGATCAGGTGCTGGACAAGCTGGATGCCTCATCGGAAGGACTTGATGAAACCGAGGTTTTAAATCGGCGACGCCAGTATGGCTTAAATTGCTTACCGGCGGCTAAATCCCGAAGTGCGGTTCTGCGTTTTCTCGAGCAATTCCACAATCTATTGGTTTATGTTTTGTTGGTGACCGCCGTTGTTACCTATTTTTTGGGGCACGAGGTCGACACGGCTGTGATTTTCGGCGTGGTGTTTATCAATGCGTTGATCGGATTTATCCAGGAAGGTAAAGCGGAAGGCGCACTGCGCGCGATACGTGAAATGTTGTCGCCGCAGGCGACTGTCGTCCGGGAGCGCAAGCAAAGCGTTATTCCGGCCGAACATTTAGTGCCAGGGGACATCGTTTCGTTGCATTCGGGTGATAAAGTGCCAGCTGATTTGCGATTGTTGAAATGCAAGAATTTCCGGGTACAGGAAGCAGTATTAACGGGGGAGTCGATGCCGGTCGATAAACAGGTTGGACCGGTGGAACAGTTGGCAGAACTGGCCGATCGCACCTGCATGGTTTATTCCGGTACGCTGGTGGTTAGCGGTCAGGCAGCCGGCGTTGTTGTCGCGACCGGCATTGAGACGGAAATAGGCCTAATTAGTGCATTGGTGTCCAAAGTGGAGAAACTGACGACCCCGTTGTTGAAGCAACTGGCGCAATTCGGCCGATGGCTCACAGCGACGATAATACTACTCGCACTCATCACTTTTCTGGTCGGTTTCTTCCTGCGTAACTTCGGTCTGACCGACATGTTTATGGCCGCGGTGGGATTGGCAGTTGCCGCCATTCCTGAAGGGTTACCAGCCATCATGACCATTACGATGGCCATCGGTGTCCAACGAATGGCTAAGCGTCACGCCATCATACGCCGATTACCCGCCGTCGAAACGTTGGGTTCGGTGACAGTGATTTGTTCCGATAAGACCGGTACGCTGACCCGCAACGAAATGACTGTCAGTTCGGTATTAACCGCTGATCAGCAATTTGAAGTCAGCGGTGTCGGTTACAATCCGCACGGCAGTTTTCAACTGCAACAACAAGATATCGATTCTGAACAATATCCAGCTTTGGAAGAGCTGGCAAGAGCCGCTTTACTGTGCAATGACGCCACATTGCAAGATGAAAAAGGCATTTGGCTTTTGCACGGCGATCCCACCGAAGGCGCTCTTCAATCCATGGCATTGAAAGCCGGCTTGGAGCCCCATCTGGAGAGGGAGAAGTGGCCACGTACCGACGTCATTCCGTTCGAATCGGAACATCGTTTCATGGCGACATTGCATCATGATCACGCCGGTCACGGTTTCACTTATGTTAAAGGTGCACCGGAACGTTTATTGGACATGTGCACTAAACAACGGAGCAACGGTGAGGACACGTTGCTCAAGCGCAGCTATTGGCTGGAGCGGATGCAAACCATGGCGCAAAAAGGACAGCGATTGCTGGCAATAGCAATGCAGACCGATAGAGATCATCAGCGCAATCTCATATTTGACGATTTGGAAACCGGACTGACGCTGCTCGGAATTGTCGGTATGATCGACCCTCCCCGCCCAGAAGCGGTGGCGGCGGTGCGGCAATGCCAAGATGCCGGGATCACGATCAAAATGATTACCGGCGACCATGCCGATACGGCAGCGGCCATCGGAGCTCAATTAGGACTGTCCTCGGAAGAAGGCGAAGTACTTTCGGGTCATGATATCGAAATCTTATCCGATGCGGATTTAAAACAGGCGGTCGAGCGAATCAATATTTTTGCTCGTTCCAGTCCTGAACATAAATTGCGTTTGGTTTCGGCTATGCAGGCCAACGGCCAAATTGTCGCGATGACCGGCGATGGCGTTAATGATGCACCGGCGCTGAAACGTGCCGATGTCGGTACTGCGATGGGCAAGAAAGGCACCGAGGCGGCCAAAGAAGCGGCGGAAATGGTGTTGACCGATGATAATTTTGCTTCGCTAGTTCATGCTGTCGTAGAAGGCAGAACCGTTTACGACAATCTTAAAAAATCCATCTTATTCATCTTGCCCACCAGCATGGGGGAGGCGCTTGTCATCATATTCGCTGTAATGATTGGAGAAAAACTGCCGATCACGCCGGTCCAGATTCTATGGGTCAATATGATCACGACGGTTACGCTGGCCCTAACTTTGGGATTTGAGCCCAGCGAGAAAGGTATTATGAGGCGTCCTCCAAGAAGCCCGGGAGAACCGTTGCTGACCCCATTATTGAAGTGGCGTATTGTGTTTGTGTCTTTGATCATGCTCGGAGGTACTTTCGGATTATTCATGTGGGAACGTTTGCATCATGAAACGATCGAACACGCCCGCACAGTAGCGGTTAATACGTTGGTGATGTTCGAGATATTTTATCTGTTCAATTCCCGCAAAATCGAAGCATCGATTTTCAATCTCGAAGGGTTGACCGGTAACCGTTTTGTCTTGCTGGCGGTCGTGTCTTTAATTTTGTTCCAGTTGGTTTTTACTTACACTGAAGTGATGCACACGCTTTTCGGTACCGTTGCGATCAGCCGCTATCATTGGCTGTGGATCACGGGCATTGCCTTCTCGGTTTTACCATTGGTGGAGCTTGAAAAAGCAATGACTCGTAGGCTCGTTGCTCGTGATCAACGCTAACACTTATAATCCCCGATGCTCTATTGTTGAAAAATTGGATCTAGAACCTAAAAAGGCATCGTGAAACCATCTATTGCGCTGCCTTTATTTTATAGCGCGGATCAACTTGACCATATCTCCGCTAGCGGGATCGAGCAAAACTTTCTGGAAAGGACAGGATTGCACGTTCTTGACCGTTTGCCGATTGATGTTAGCGCCTACCAAGGATTTTACCAACGGATTCACCGTGTTCATCATGGCCGCCATTACTTTATTCGAGCTCAGTACGTGTTCCAATAACAATACTTGTCCTCCCGGTTTGCAGACTCGGTAAAGTTCCTGTAACCCTTTTTTCGGTCGTGGCACCGAACAAAAAACGAAAGTGGCGATTACGGTATCGAAACTATTACTGGCATAAGAAAGCGCTTCGACATCCATCAGTTCGAGATCGACACTGATATTGCGACGCTCTTTTTTTTTGCGGGCCTGTTCCAGCATTTTCGGGCTGAAATCGATGGCGGTCACGCGCGAATCCGGCGGGTATAGCGGGAAGTTTTTGCCGGTGCCGACGCCAACTTCCAGAATATGCGGGCCTTGCGCCATCGACCAAAGTTGTTTTCGCCAGCGGCTGAAGAATAAACCTTCCAAAGCGCCTTCCAAAACGTCAAAGCAAGGCGCGATGCGATCGTAGCGTTGTCGGGCTTTGTCGCTTTCTTGAGACATTTTTCTAAAGATTAATAGCGGAAAGTGAAGTGTCGGGGGCAGGTAGGCATCCCGACAACCGACTAATCTTCCAATTGTTGAATGCCATCCAGATACCAAGTCGGCTGACGACTGTTTTTCGGTTTGACGAAATGCCAGACTTCGCGGACTTGTTGCGCTTGTTGTTCCGGGTTTTCGCGCATAATTGTATCGAACAATACGACCGCCTCCAGTTCGCTGCCTATTTCGCGAGCTTCGAGCAACTCGCTTTGTAGCTTCAAGATATCGGTCTGGTTGACTTCATCGGAAGCACGCAATTGTTCCTGTATTTCGGCGAAAACTTTATCCGTCGTCAAGCCTCGAATTTCGGACAGATCGCGATTATCCCAGGCTGTTTGCAAGGTACGGAAGGCGATTTCCGCACCGGCCAGAAAATCTTGCTCGTTAAATCCGACGGGAAGTGCTGACGGAGCAAAATCGGCATCGGATTGAAAGTTTTCCTGACGTTGGTCAGATGCGCTTTGACCTTTTTTAAAGAGTAAATCGGTATCGAAGCCGGTCGAGTTATCGCTATACTCCTGTTGATTGCCGCGATATTGAAACGGTTCACGATTGTTCTGGTAGTCATTGCGGCTGTAGGCCGGCGTTTGCGTTTGACCCGCTTTTGCGGCGAACAAACGGTATAGCAAATAAGCGATCCCACCGAAAACCAGTATATCCATCAGGTTGAAGCCTTCAAATGCCCCACCAAAAAACAGCGATCCCAATAAACCGCCCAATGCCAATGCGCCCAGCATACCCATCAAGCCGCCGCGTCTGGACAGATTTTGTCTGGCAGCCTGATTTTGTTGATAAGCTTGTTGCTGACTGGCTGACCGGCTGGGCTGGGTGGTTGTGGATCGACGGTAAGGCGAGCTGTAAATCGATTTACTGCCGAATGAACTGCCACCGCCGAAACGCTTGGCTTCAGCTTCGGAAATACCTCCCAAAGTCAATGTCAGGGTAACGATTAGCGTCGCTGCGAAAGCAAAAAATTTATTCATAATAGTGTTAAGGTAAGGAATCTTGTTGAATTAATCAGGTTTCTCTTATATTCTTGCAGACAGTTTTTCAAGTAGAATAATTAACTTTGCATAACTTAGCAATTTAACATGATTCCGGCGTTGCAGAAATTGATCATTATCGGTTTAGCCTTGTTGCAAATGGCAGCACCGCTGGTTCATGCCCATGCCGGCGCGGAATCTTCCGGGTTGGGTGTGCATGTTCCGGGTCTGGAATCACTGTCGATTAGAATCGACAACGACGGAGTAAGTTCAATCAGCGGGCGGTTTCAGATTGAAATGAGTACGGTCAGCATTGCTTCCGCCATTCCGCAAAAAAATCCGTTACCGGTTTTTGAAAACTCCGCAGCATGGGTTGTTGTCGATTTCACCGAAGTTTTTTCGGTGGCGGCCGACGGTCGGTTGATCAATTTTTCACCTCAAATTGCTACATCTGCTGCAAGCCCTCCTCCCCGCCAGCATCCGACCCGCGCTCCTCCTTCGTCCTCCCGCTAACCCGTAAGTTCTGTCAGCTGCATTTTATGCAGGGCCTACCGCCGTCAATTGCCGGTAACGGTTCTCATCGCAGGCATTTATCGGATTTAGATTGTTCGGCTAAGGCCGGTGTTTAAATCAACAAGGAAATGCGGACGACGAATATTTCTGTTATTTAATTGCCCGCGACTCGTTCGCACTCGGAGTAACGTTATGAAAGGCTCAAGCCTTATCAAATACTGTCTGCCTTTGCTGCTATCTATCACGATAGAAAGTATTGCCGAAGAAAGCATGATTGTCGACCACTATGACCGGATCAGTGTCGATAAACAACTCACCCTGCAACAGGTAATCGACCTGACCTTGGAGAAATATCCGGATCGACTGTTCAGCCAAGCCTTGCAACAAGAAGTCGACGCGCTTGCAAAACGCGGAGACAGTTGGTTGGCCGGGGCATCGAATTTTTCCGTTCAATATCTCGACGACGCGATGGGAAGTAACATCGGCTATCGGCAGACCACTGCCCAGTTGAATCTGCCGTTATGGAACTGGAATCAGCGCTCGGCAGGACAACGTGTTGCCGAGCAGGCGGAACAATCTGCGGATAAACGGCTAAAAGCGATAAAACTTCAGGTTTCAGGTTTGGTACGCGAAGCGCTGTGGAATTTGGCTTTGGAAAATATCCGTTATCAACAGGATAAGGAAATACTGGACATTGCAGAGAAATTGCTCCAAAAAATTCGTCACCGGGTCGATTTGGGCGATCTGCCTCGATCTGATTTTCTGTTGGCCAAATCCGATTACTTGCAAAAACGTTCGTTGTTGACACAAGCGGAAGCCAAGGTGATGCACGCCCGAAAAAATTATACCAGTCTGACCGGAATGACCCGGATTCCCGAGAATTTCCGCGAGCCATTGAGCAAGATTAACGCGATCGGCGAAGACCATCCGTTGTTGTCGGCTCTAAATAGCGAAATAGAACGCAAACAGGCGGAAGTGGATTGGATCAAAAGTCAGGGCTCGGGGCAACCCGAGTTGCAATTGGGCATGCAAAGCGAACACGGCAGTCGCGGTACCGACAGTGTCGAAAGCGCCGGTGTCGGGATCACCATTCCGTTCGGAGGCCAATCTTTTCTTAACCCGCAAGTGGCACAGGCAAACCTGGAGTTAACGCAAGCGTTGGCCCAGCGAGAGCACTTATACCGTGAATTGGAGAAAAATTTGCATGAAGCCCAACACATGCTCGAGGTTGACGAAGCCGAGCTGGCGATCGCCAACGAACTAAAGGAAATCGCCGCCAAACACTTAAAAATGACAGAACTGAGTTTTGCCGCCGGTGAAATTAATTTGTTGGATTTGCTGAAGATTCAAGCGCAAACGCATAATGCCGTTCGCCACGCGAAAGAGCACGAAGTTCAACAGCAACGCAATATCGCTTTTTACAATCAGGCAGTAGGAGTTCAGCCATGAAAAAGTATTTATTCATCTTGCTGCTTGCCGGCAGTATGTCAGTTTGGGCCGAAGCTGACCAAATCAATATTTCGCAGTTGCAATTTTATAATCTGGGGGTAAAAACCGGTCATTTGGAAACGGTCGAACAGGTGCCATTGCTGAATGCGCCGGCCAAAGTGGTGGTTCCCCCCAGCCAGGAGTTTATCGTCAGCGCTTCGCAGGCGGGATTGATCAGCAAATTGAACGCGGCGGTCGGCGACCGGGTGGAAAAAGATCAAATACTGGCACATATTAACAGTCCTGAATTGCTGGCCCTGCAACAACAATTTCTTAAAGCTAGAAATGAAGGCCGGTTGGCCTGGCTGGCTTATCAACGCGATAAAAAATTATTGCAGGAAGGAGTCATTTCCGACCGCCGCTGGCAGGAAACCAGTAGTTTATATAGCAGCAAGGCCTCTGAAACCAACGAGGCTCGGCAATTGCTGGAAATCGCGGGCATGTCGGAAACAGACATAAAGCAATTGCAGCAAAGTCGTCGTCTCAGCAGCCAATTAAATGTACGCTCTCCGATCAGCGGGGTTGTTCTGGAGCGGATGGCTGTGGCCGGAGAACGACTGGATATTTTGGAACCGATGTATCGAATCGCCAATCTTGATCAACTTTGGTTGGAAATCAATATCCCTCAGGAACGGTTGGACCTGATCAAAGTTGGCGATCAAGTTATGGTCGAAGGCAGTCACGCCCAGGCCAAAATCAGCCTGTTGGGCCAAAGTGTCAACCCGCAAAATCAAACAGTATTAGCTCGTGCCGTTTTGACTGGTAATAGGGATAACATTCGCGCCGGGCAAACGGTTAATGTCCAGATCATTCAAACCAGCGAACTGTCGGTCTATCAAGTGCCGAATGCGGCAATTGCGCAAAGTGAAGGTCGGTCTTATATCTTCGTCCGTAATCAGGACGGGTTCGCCGTTACCCCTATAACTATCATTGGCAAGCAAGGTTCCGATTCCGTTATTAGCGGTCAGTTAAGCGGTGACGAAGAAATTGCAGTGCGGGGCGCAGTCGCGCTGAAAGCCAATTGGCTGGGTCTGGGCGAGGACGAATAAATGAGTGCATTGATTCGATTTGCGCTGAGTCAGCGCATCCTGATCCTGTTGTTTATCGCCCTGCTGACAGGCGGCGGCTATCTGGCTTTTCAGAAAATTCCGATCGACGCTTTTCCGGAAGTTTCTCCGACTCAGGTGAAAATTATCGTCAAGGCGAACGGAATGACGCCGGAGGAAGTCGAGGCCCGGATCACGGCACCGATAGAAGTGGAGCTGTTGGGGATACCGAAACAGACCATGCTGCGTTCGCTTGCCAAGTATGCAATCACCGATATTACAGTCGACTTCGAGGAAGGCACCGATATTTACTGGGCCAGACAGCAAGTGGCCGAACGCTTGAATACTATTTGGGGTGACTTGCCGGAGGGTATCGAGGGAGGCATTGCCCCGATGACCACGCCGCTGGGGGAGATGTTCATGTTCGCCATCGAAGGTGGCGATCTGGACCTGATGGAACGCCGTACACTATTGGATTGGGTAATACGCCCGGCTTTGCGGACCGTGCCGGGTGTGGCCGATGTCAACTCATTGGGTGGTATTGTCCGCAGTTTCGAGGTCGTGCCCGACAATACGCGTATGACTTCACGCAACATCGGTATCGGACAATTGATTGAGGCTTTGCAAAACAACAACCGCAACGATGGGGCGGGGCGGTTGACCGAAGGCGAGGAAGCGCTCATCGTTAGAACGGAAGGGCGTATAAAAACCGAACAGGATGTCGCTTCCATTGTGGTCGACCAACATCGCGGTGTGCCGATTACGGTAGGCGATTTAGCCGATGTGCGCATTGGAGCATTGACCCGTTACGGGGCGGTTAGCAAAGACGGCAAAGGCGAAGCCGTCACTGGCTTGGTGTTAAGTTTGCGCGGAGCCAATGCACGCCAAACGGTCCAAGATATCCAAAAGAAACTCGACGAGCTTAGCTCAGGCTTTCCGGAAGGCGTTAAGATCAACGTGTTTTATAACCGAGGGACGCTGGTGGAAAAAGCGGTTAATACCGTTTCCGAAGCGTTAATTCAGGCGATCCTACTGGTGGTGGTGACCTTGATCTTGTTTCTGGGTAACTTACGAGCGGCATTAACAGTAGCGTTAGCTCTGCCGTTGGCGGCGTTGTTTACTTTTATTTTGATGCATTACACCGGCATGTCGGCTAATTTGATGAGTCTGGGCGGATTGGCTATCGCCATCGGCATGTTGGTGGATGGCGCGGTGGTCGTAGTCGAAAACGTGACTACACTGTTTGCGGACAAGGAAAAATCCAAACGCTTGCCTCGCTTGCACAGCATTTATCGTGCAACCCGCGAGGTGGCGTTACCGGTCGCTTCCGGCACCACAATTATTGTGATCGTATTCTTGCCGCTGTTGACATTGCAGGGGCTGGAAGGGAAATTATTTACGCCGGTGGCGTTGACCATCGTATTCGCTTTGTCCGGGTCGCTGTTATTGTCGTTGACCGTGATTCCGGTCCTCGCCTCGTTTTTGCTGAAAGAGGTATCCGAAGAGGAACCGTGGTTGCCGAGACAGCTGCAAAAATTTTATCAGCCAGCGTTAGCGTGGTGTCTCGACAACAGTAAAAAGGTTTTTGTCGCAGCGGCCGGCATGTTGTTGGTAACCGGCTTAATATTTACCCAAATCGGTAGCACTTTCATGCCGAGCATGGACGAAGGCGATGTTATCGTGCAACTGGAAAAGCTTCCGTCCATCACGCTGGAAGAATCGGTTGCACTGGATGTGCAAGTGCAAAAAAATATCCTTAAAAACATTCCCGAAGTCGTTAATGTCGTCTCCCGTGTCGGCACCGACGAACTGGGTTTGGATCCGATGAGTCTTAACGATACCGATACTTTTATGGTGTTGAAACCGAAGGACGAATGGCGCATGGATAGTAAAGAGGAATTGATCGATGAAATTCGCCGGTTTATGGCGCAAACGCCGGGCATCGCTTTCGGTTTTACCCAGCCGATCGAAATGCGGGTCTCGGAAATGCTAACGGGCACCCGTGGAGACGTTGCTGTCAAACTGTTCGGCAGCGACCTCAATGTGCTGAATAAAAAAGCGCAGGAGATTGTCGCGGTGTTGAAAAGTATCCAAGGATCGAGTGACGTTTTCTCTCGGGAAAACGAAGGCATGCAGTTTCTGCAATTAGAAATCGACAAACAGGCCGCCGGGCGATGGGGACTGAGCAGCGATGAGATTCAAACTATACTGCGGTCGCAAATCGAGGGATTGAAAGTCGGCATTGTGCAGGAAGGTTTGATCAGAACACCCCTGCTTTTACGCGGCGCCAGCAACACCGCCAATTTCGAAAATTTGCAGATCACATTGCCGGACGGCGGGCATGTGCCGTTGACGGCCGTTGCTAAAATTAAGCGGGTCGAAGGGCTGGTATCGATCGATCGCGAAAGAGGGCAACGTTTCGTCGTGGTGCGAAGCAATGTCGTCGACCGAGATTTGGTCGGTTTTGTTGATGAAGCTCGGCAGGTAGTTGCCGAACGAGTCCAGTTGCCGACCGGTTACTATGTCGAATTCGGCGGTCAGTTTGAAAACCAACAACGGGCGGCGGCCAGATTATCGTTGGTTATTCCGGTCTCGCTGGGCTTGATTTTTCTGTTGTTGTTTTCGACGTTCAGGTCGGTCAGACAGGCGACGTTGGTTCTGTCTAACATTCCGCTAGCAATGATCGGCGGGGTTTTCGCACTCTGGATTTCCGGCGAATATCTGTCGGTGCCCGCTTCTGTCGGTTTTATCACCTTATTGGGCATCGCGGTGCTGAACGGCGTAGTGCTGGTCAACTATTTCAATCAGCTATTTGTTACCGGAATGGAATTGAGCGAAGTCGTACTGATCGGTTCTTCACGGCGATTACGGCCAGTACTAATGACTGCCTGTACGACGGCTTTCGGTTTGATTCCACTGTTATATGCCAGCGGCCCGGGTTCGGAAATTCAACGTCCCCTCGCTATTGTTGTCATCGGCGGTTTAGTTTCGTCGACTTTTCTAACGCTGATTTTATTACCGATATTGTATCGATTGTTCGGTCAACCTAAGGAGGCCAGAGCATGAACAACCAGGAGTTTTTAATTACTCTCAACGTGCCTCCGAGTCTCGAAGAGGCAGTTGTCGATTGTTTATTGACCTTTGAATCGGAACACGGTTTCAGTAGCCTGCCGGTTTCTGCGCACGATCATCGTAATGA
>JBNLEI010000157.1:0-2742 GCA_050304855.1 Methylococcaceae bacterium | reverse complement strand
GGGATTTCAATCTGGCCGGTTTACAAGCTTTGTCCGATAGCGACTATGACGGTTTACAGCCGCTGCAATGGCCGGTTCTGGGATCAGACCGACAGGGCACCGAGCGGCTATTTGGCGACGGGCGGTTCTTCACTGATAGCGGCAAAGCGCGTTTTATCGCGATTAGCCCTAAGCCACCGGTCAACGCGCCGAGTGACAAGTACCCATTGATTCTTAATACCGGCCGTATTCGCGATCAATGGCATACCATGACACGGACAGGGATGGCGCCGCGTTTGAATAGTCATAAGCCGGAGCCGTTTATCGAGATTCATCCCGATGATGCTAAGTTGCATGATATTCCCGATAATAGTCTAGCGTTGGTGGAGAGTCGTTGGGGCAGTTTGTTGGGACGGGTGAACGTGACTGAAACACAAAGGCGCGGTAGTCTGTTTGCGCCGATGCACTGGACTTCGCAGTTAAGCAGTCGCGGCAGGGTCGGTGCCGTGGTGAATCCGGTGGTCGATCCTTATTCGGGGCAACCCGAAAGCAAGCAGACGCCGGTTAAGATCACGCATTATCGAGGGCAACATTATTTGATGGTGTTGAGCCGCCGGCAGTTGGCGTTATCCGGTTTTGATTACCGTGTGCAGATTAAAGGGAATGGTTTTCAACAATATCAATTGGCGACCTCGTTACGGCAGAACGATTTGGCGGAATGGGCACGGGAATTATTGGCCGAGTCGATGTCGATGGAGCCGGAATGGATCGAATACAGCGATAAGGCCGCCGGTGTGTATCGAGCTGCGCAGTTGCAGGATGGCCGCTTACAGGGATTGATTTTCATCGCCGAGTCATGGCAATTACCCGACAGTGGCTGGCTGCAGACCTTATTCGATAAGGACAGTCTCAACCAGGCTGAGCGTTTAAGTCTGCTCAGCGCGACGCCGCCTAAAGGCCAGGCTGATGTTGGACGCACTATTTGCTCTTGTTTCAGTGTCGGGGAAAAAACGATACTGGAAACGATCAAAAGTCAAAACCTGACCGATGTTGAAGGCATCGGGCGTTGTTTAAGCGCCGGAACCGGTTGCGGTTCTTGTTTGCCGGAGTTGAAGGATTTATTGAATGCCGGAGTTAAGGCGCCGTAAGGTCGCCACCAGCTCTGAGTTTTTGACGTTGGATTAAAAGCATTCTCCGTAATGAGGGGGGATGGCGGTCTTTCATAATAAACTTCGTCTGCCAATGATTCAGAGGCGAGCGTGTTCGAAGTAAGATCCGTTAATAAGGAGGCATGGCTTTCATCCATTCCGCAAGGTGTAATCAGCCATTTTTATAAGCATCATTTCCAAATAATACGACTCCATCACTGTGTTTGGCTAAAACTCTGGTATTTTTGAGGGATATTATGTCTCAATAGTCTGGACAGTTTTACGCCGCAATTGCCCCATAATCACTGAATTCGTCAAACAATTGGGCTATTTTTTTGCAATCTCGGCTGAGTTCTAACTTGTCGAAAAGTCGTAACATCAAGTGTTGATTGAATTTTTTACGTTTCCACGAGGCAATCGAAATCACGGTTTCCTGAGTTGCCTGTTTTTGGCGTCTATCTTCAAGTTTCAAGAGATTCAGCGCCGTCAATGAAGCATTGGCATGCATCTGTATGGCTTCTTGACAGCGCGCCTGGCAATCCATCAGCCCGGTATATTGTTTGGCGTCACGAAACAAAAATTCGATTTGAAAACGTGCTTTATAGTAACGAAGGATTTTGAGGGGATCCAACGTCTCATCCGTTGAGAATAGAAGCGCATAGGCTTCTTTGCCGACTTGTCGGGAATGCAGCATAACCAATCGAATGTTTCGCTTAAAGCATTTGCAATAGACAGTCTGACTATAAAGATCGGTACCGTCTTCAAGTGTTTTGTGATAGCCAAAACGCGTTTTCTCAGTCAGGATATCGACTTTTCCATCGTATTTTTTGGGCCGTCCACGCCCGGCATACTCGCCTTGATAAAGCCATTTCAGATCCGCATCGATCCGCAGCTTTCCGATCAATTCAAACGACTCTTCACAGACCGCATCAACGAATTTAATCTTGCTGTAATAACTATCGGCCGCCAGGTATCGTATTAACGCTTTTTTCAGCTCCGCGGCAACCCGCCGAAAGTGTTGGACATAAGCATCTACTCGGCTCGTGTCTTTGGCATCCAAGGTTTGTTGCACATCAATCGCGTAGCCGGTGTTCGTATTGAGATCAATGAGCGAGATCAGCGAAATTTCCAAGCCTTTTTCAGCTTTGCCTGCCTGACTGTGGTAAAAATAACCCAAGCCTTCTGTTTGTTTACCACTTTTGTTCATAAAACTGGCATCAATCGCCGCTATCCGTTCTTGACCCTTGGGCAATTGGTGCTCCAATAATCGGGAATTGAATTGCGCAAAATCAAAGAAGCGACGATACCAACGTGAAAAT
This sequence comes from Methylococcaceae bacterium, assembly GCA_050304855.1. Taxonomy (GTDB): domain Bacteria; phylum Pseudomonadota; class Gammaproteobacteria; order Methylococcales; family Methylomonadaceae; genus Methylomarinum. Next base: position 296 of record JBNLEI010000157.1, on the reverse strand, counting down.
CGTTTTTCATGCATATCACAGTAGCGACTTAAATTACGAAAATTTGCCTTACCTTGAAATAGTCCCAGCACTAAAAACAACCTCAACAGAAAAATTCGTTGGGGCTTCTTAACGCTGGACATTGAAGTTAAAACTGAGTTTACTATCTCTTCCGTGAGCTGATTCCTGGGGTTATTCGATGTCAGAAACCGTAATTATCTCAGAGTTGGCTCATGGCTCCACTCCTCTAAAACTGTCCGAAGTATTGATGTATTACTAGAGCGGGCTATCTTTGGCGAGACTTATTTAGATGTTTC
>JBNLEI010000156.1:0-23819 GCA_050304855.1 Methylococcaceae bacterium | reverse complement strand
TCCACAAATTCGGCAATCGTCTTCTTACCCATTACGTGACCGACTGAGTTAATTGAGGCAACCATCGCCAAATCGACCTTATCAACCAGAATATCTTTGACAAACAAGCCATCGATTTTCAAAAAATCAACAGGCAGATTCTTCAGGTAAGCAAAGGACGACAATCCGCTTCCGAAATCGTCCAACGAAAAATAACAACCTTTTTTGCTCAGCGTGTCGATGAACTGTCGGGCATAACCTAAATTACTGATTGCGGCCGTCTCGGTAATCTCGAAACAAATTTTTTCGGGAGGAATCTGCCATTGTTGAAATTGCTGATCGATATACCCCAACATACTCTCATCGGACAAGGACAAACCCGAGAGATTAACGGAACAAAGGGCCAGCTTAGCTAAAAACTCCGGTTTTCCCTCTAGCCAGGCAAACAGATTTTCGATGACCCATCGGTCCAATGCCGCGGCCATGTTATAACGCTCTGCAGCGGGCAAAAATGCTCCCGGCGGAACAATGACGTTTTGGTCATTTTTGTAACGTACTAGCGTTTCGAAATGCAATCCTTCATTATTTTCGTTAATCGGCTCTATCACTTGGCCGAACAAACAAAAACGCCCTTCCTCTATACCGTGCTGTATTTTCTGCACCCATTGCATCTCACCCTGACGCGACGCCAATTCTTCATCATCGGGGCTGAAAACATGAACCCGATTACGCCCTTTTTCCTTCGCAGCATAGCAGGCAGCATCGGCTTCTTTTAACAACTCCACTGCATTTCCGCTGGTACGGTTAATCTGCGCCACACCGATACTGACTCCAACACTGAAACTTCTATCATCCCAGCCGAATTGGAAATCTCGAATCAGATTCCGCAATTTTTCACTGATACTAATGGCCTGAGTTAAAGAACAGTCGTACATCAAAATCCCGAATTCATCGCCACCCAACCGAGCCAACACATCATTTTGCCGGATATGTTGACGCAATAAGTCGCCTAATTGCCTTAGTAGCTCATCTCCGGCCATATGACCACAGGTATCATTGACAACCTTAAATTGATCCAAATCCAAATAACATAACGCATGTTCGCTATGGTTATGTTGAGCACTGGTCACAACTTTTTGCACATAAATATCGAACTCTCTTCGGTTAACCAGTCCAGTCAAGGCATCATGCCTGGCTTGATATTCGATTTTCTCCGCCAACCGCTTGGTTTCGGTTACATCTTCACATACCAGCAAAAAGTGTCTTTGTTCCTGCTCATTGACCAATAGTCGGGCGGACTCCCGAACCCAAATCACTTTGCCGTCGCGGCAAACTTTCCGTGCCTCTTGTTTGTAGACTTTGTAAGGATTGAGTTTACATAATTCAAATAACGACTTCGTCGCGTTAATATCTTCCTTATGAATGAAATCAAAAATGGAACTGCCTTGGACCTGTTCGACCGTTAAATCCAATTGTTTAGCGCCAGAACGATTAACAGACAAAATCACCCCTTCCATATTGAGATAAAAAACCATGGTTGGATTATTGTCGTACAGCGCCAAATAATTATTTTTGACACTGGTCAGCGCCTTGTTCTGCTGATCAACGGTTCCAATCATATTGTTGAAAGCATCGACCAATAAACCCAATTCATCGTCGCTACGTTTTGACGCCCGCAACGAATAATTCTTCTCTCGGCTGATCTTATGGGCCGTATTGGCAAGCCTGATGATGGGGTCGGAAACCAAGTTCATGAGCGGCGCCGTCAAGGCAAAAGTAATTAACGACGCGATAAAAAGAATACCGAGGACTAACCCGATGAACTGGAGTTTACGCCACAATAACGGCGCCAAGTCCGCAATAATATAGACGCCTCCGATCGTATCCGCATCCAACAACACAGGTTCGAAAACGAAGAGCTTCATGCCCTCGAAATGGGTCTCCATTCTTCCGATTACTAAGGGACATTTTCGAGTATGTTGCTCCTCCATATACAAAGAAGTAAAAATCTCGCCTTCACGGTTGTACAAACAGGCAACCAGAACCTCTGTCATTTCTTTTAATACGGCAAGGTTTTCCTGAGCCACGGTTGTATCATCGAAGCTCAAAGCGGCTGTGCTACGGTTGGCAATCAAGCTAGCCATGACCGTCAAATCGCTACTCACCTTGTTTTTTAATTCGGAAACTTCGAAAATCACTAACAGCGACAGCGCTAAAATCAGGGATAGGATACTGGAAAAGGTCAATATCGATATCAACTTCCATTTGATCGACAGAGATCGGAAGAAACTATTCATCGCTCTTCTCCCCTTCAACCAATTCGGCTACTTCCATGAGCTTCGCGCTAATCTTTAAACCGTTTTTCCTCAATGCGATAAGATTAATCTGTAATTTCACTTTGCCATCCCTGATTACGAAACCGATCATGCCGCCGTTCCCGGTAAAAAAAGGCTGTTTTTCGGCCATGACCGTATCATCGAGCGAGCTAATCGTCAGCACACCTGGTAAAACCGTCCCTAACCGCACAGACCGTAAACGGCTTTCATCACCTATATAGAGAATATGGCATTGTCCGGCTTCCTGAATGGAGGATAATTTGACCAACTTGATCGGTTTATCCAAAGCGGTTCGTTGTTCTAACGGCTCCAATAGCGAACCAAAAGGGTCCGGTTGCAGAATGCAAAGATTAAACGTTTCAGTTTGCCTCTCGGGCCACTTGATAAACTTTGTAAAATTATAAAGATAAGCCGCCTTGACTTTATATTCCAACGCTGGCTGGTTGGCAGAAGCCAGCGTGGAAAAAAAAAGAAAGGTCAATACTATCCGTATTAGCAGCATTAGAATTTAGACTATTAATCCGGGAGACAAACTCAGAATGTCGAACAAACGGATTATCCAGAAAATTGAGTTAAACAATCATAAAGCATAGCTTTTTTTAAGATTAAAGCTATCGATTGTAAAAAAAACACCGCAATACTTTAACCAGATCACAATGATCCTGGACACCAGCGCTTTCACGGACGCTATGCATCGCCCACATCGGATTACCGATATCGACCGTTCTGATCCCCAGTTTAGCCGAAGCCATCGGCCCGATAGTACTGCCACACGCGATATCTGTTCGGTGGGAGTATTGTTGCCAGCTGACGCCAGCCTGATGACACCAATCCATAAACATCGCTTCGGAAACGCTTTCCGATGTATATCGTAAGTTGGCATTGACTTTGATAACGGGGCCATTGTTGACAATGACCTTATGATCTGGCTCGTAAGCATTGGGGAAATTAGGCTGATAGGCATGGGCCATATCGGCACTAATCATGAAACTCCTTGCTAGAGTTCGTTTATAGCTTTCATTATCGAGCGCCATTGCAGCAGCGATTCTTTCTAAGGTGTCCGGCAAAAAACAGCCGTCCGCTCCTTTGTGACTTTCACTACCGATTTCTTCATGGTCAAAAAAGGCACACACCAAAGTACTCTCTGCGCTCAATGACCCGTCTTGTATCATAGCGCTCAAAGCGGCATGACAAGAAGCCAAGTTATCCAACTGGCTATCGGCATAAAACTCCAATTCCGGCCCCCAGAAAACACCTTTCTGGGTATCGTAAACATTCAGCTCCCAACTGAGAATCTGCTGTTTGGGAATACCGCAGGACTGTTCTAACAGACTGTAAAAAAAATCTGGCGGCAACTGCTCTTCGGCAAATGTCGTCAACAATAGCGGCAATTCGTTTTGTTTGTGGAGCTTCAAGCCTTCATCATTGACTGAGCGGTTCATATGAATGGCCAGATTGGGCAAGCGCAATAATGGCTGCTCAAACTTCAACAGCCGACTGGCGATACAACCGTCGTTGTCTTTGTAGCTCACTCGACCCGCTAAACTTAAATCGCGATCGGTAAAGGTCGCCAGTATAGGCCCTCCGTAGACCTCAACACCCAGCCTGATCATACCGTCAATCAATCCGGCTGCTTTGGGTTTGACCCTCAATCCCGGTGAGTCGGTATGGGCTCCGATAATTTTAAAACCGCTTTCGGATAACGCTTCCCCGCCGACGATAAACGCAATCAAAGAGGAATCGTCTCGGATGACATAACGCCGATCGCCGGTCTGCAACGCCCAGCTGTCGGTTTCGTACAAGCGTTTGAAACCGGAATCGATCAAACGCCGCTCTACAACGGCTACCGCATGCCAAGGACTTGGGCTGACGTCGATAAAGTCTAATAGATCCTGAACCTGCTCGTGTGCATTCATCATTTATCCTTTAAATCCAATGCCGCAGAATTAATGCAATAACGTAAACCGGTAGGTTGGGGACCATCTTCGAAAACATGACCCAAATGTGCGCCGCACGACTTGCAGGTTACTTCCACCCGACGCATACCATGGCTGTCATCGAACACCTCGTCTAAACTCTGTTCACTCAAAACACCCCAGAAACTCGGCCAACCGGATCCGGAGTCATATTTTGTTGCCGAATCGAACAGTGCGTTCCCGCAGCAAATACAATGATAAACTCCTTCTTCTTTGCAATCGGTATATTTGCCAGTGAACGGAGGCTCTGTGCCTTTTTCCCGGCAGATTTGATATTGTTCTGGCGTAAGCTTCTCCCGCCATTCCTGCTCTGTCACATGTTTCTCAACCATTTTCGCCCTTCAATCTCTTAAAAACATCATTGTACGCCGTCAAAACCTCATCACCAAAACAGACCAGATAAACCGTTTGCAGTTCATCATTGCCGATAACAAACTGCTGAACCGTAGAAATGGCAATTTCCGCCGCAAGCTCGACGGGGAAGCGATAAACGCCGCAAGAAATTGCCGGAAAAGCGATCGTTCGCAATCGATATTGATGCGCCAACCGGAGACTTTGTCGGTAGCAGGAAGCCAATAACGCCGGTTCACCGAATCGCCCGCCGTTCCAAACCGGACCGACGGTATGAATCACATAGTCGGCCGGCAAACGGTATCCTTTGGTTATTTTTGCGTACCCGGTTTCACAACCATTCAGAGACCTGCATTCCTCCAACAGTTGCGGACCAGCAGCCCTATGGATGGCTCCATCGACGCCCCCGCCACCGAGCAGCGAGCGATTAGCTGCGTTAACGATAGCATCCACCGACATTCGGGTAATATCTTTTTGTAAAATTTCAATTGCGGGCATTTCGTCCTCCCTTGAATCGGTCGCTTTTTCTATTAAGCGACACAAAAGTGCTTGTACCGGTTTTTTTATTCAGGCTATCCTGTGACGCTTTGTTAAAATCCAATTCATAAGCTCCCGATGAAGAAAAGTACCCTCTGGGTCAAAGAATCCGCTTTTGGCATATGGTTTCTGAATACGTCCGTTTGGTTGAATCATGTTCTAAACAGGGCTTTGAACGACCTGGAGCCATTGATCCCCGATAAATCGCTCCTATACCCGAAAATACTCGATATCGGATGCGGCCGCGGTAATGCTTTCAAGCTGCTCGAAGATCGTTTCTCCCCGAAAACGATCTGCGCAATAGAAATCGATCCCGCGTTATTGCAAGACGCCGAGCGCAATGGTCAGTCATGTCATTGCCGTGTCGCCGTTGCACAAGGCAATGCCGAGCGTCTGCCGTATCCGGACGACAGTTTCGACATGGTATTCTGCCACCAAAGCTTTCACCATCTCATCGAACACGAACAAGCCATGCGAGAATTTTACCGAGTGCTAAAACCCGGCGGCATATTATTGTTTGCCGAATCCTGCCGGAAGTTCATTCACTCGTTGGTTATCCGCCTGTTGTTTCGTCATCCGATGTCGGTACAAAAAAATGCCGATGAATACCTGCAACTGATTAAACAGTGCGGTTTTCAAGTTGCAGAAACCTCGGTATCCAAACCTTACCTTTGGTGGAGCCGTTGGGATTTAGGAACGTTCGAGTTCTTCGGCTTTACCCTTCCTGAGAAACGGGAGGAAACATTGCTTAATCTTGCTGCGACAAAACCCGTGCAATAAAACGGCGGACTGAAAACCGAATTACCGAGATTTATGCGATCCGCCTGAAAATCAACGAGGTATTGATGCCGCCGAAAGCGAAATTGTTGCTCATCAAATATTCGCAATCCATTTGCCGCACGCCACCGGTAATATAATCCAGTTCGGCACAAGCCGGATCGATATTCTCCAGGTTGGCTGTCGGATGTAACCAACCCTCGCTCATCATCCTGAGCGCCGCCCACGCCTCCATTACGCCGCAAGCGCCCAGCGTATGGCCAGTATAACTCTTCATCGAGCTGATCGGCATTCGATTGCCGAAGACCGCTGCCGTAGCGTGACTTTCCGCAATATCGCCCAATTCGGTAGCGGTTCCATGGGCACTGATGTAGTCGATCGCATCGGGATGCAAATCCGCATCCGCCAACGCTAACCTCATCGCGACCTGCATACTGTCTGAATCGGGCTGAGTCACATGCAGTCCATCGCAATTGGTGCCGAAACCGATGATCTCGGCATAGATCGATGCGCCGCGGCTTAACGCATGTTCGCGTTCCTCTAAAATGAACGATCCGCCGCCTTCGCCGATCACTAACCCGTCACGGTCCCGATCAAACGGTCTAGGCGTTTTCTCCGGTTCATCATTACGCAAACTGGTTGCAAACAAGGTATCGAAGACTGCCGCCTGCGAGGCCGAAAGTTCATCGCTACCGCCGGCCACCATAGCAATCTGATGTCCTTGCTTAATCGCTTCGTAAGCGTAACCGATACCCTGACTGCTAGAGGTACAAGCGCTGGAAGTCGGAATGATGCGGCCGTTGATGCCGAAATGCAGGCTGATATTGACGGGACAGGTGTGCCCCATCATCCGAATATAAGATGTCGCATTCAAGCCGCCTTTGTCGAAATTCAATAACATCTTGGTGAAATCGATCAATCCGTCGAAGCTGCCGGATGAACTGCCGTAAGCAACGCCAACTCGACCGCTTTGCAAACATGGGTCGCCAAGCAAACCGGCATCGAGCAAAGCCAGCTCCGAGGCGTAGGTCGCTAACATCGCCACGCGCCCCATACCTCGAACCTGCTTCCGGGAGTAATGCGACGGCCTCGAAAATTCGACCGGAGCGCCCAACCGCGTATTCAGACCGTTGTACTTGTCCCAATCCGCCATCCGCCGGATGCCGGTAGTTTGAGACTTGAGCTTTTGCGCCACCGAAGACCAATCATTGCCCAGCGGCGTAATAGCCGCCATACCGGTCACCACCACCCGTTTCATCAACACAATCCCCCGTTTACCGAGATCACTTGTCGGGTAATATAGGCCGCCTCGTCGGACAGCAAAAAGGCTACGGCGGCCGCAACTTCTTTAGCAGTCCCTACGCGCTTCATCGGAATCATTTTTTTGACCTCTTCTAGGGGCAAATCGTCCATCATTTCGGTATCAATCAACCCCGGCGCAACACAATTGACGGTAATCTTGCGTTTTGCCAGTTCCAGCGCCAATGCCTTGGTAGCGCCGATAATACCGGCTTTAGCCGCGCTGTAATTGACTTGGCCGCGATTGCCAATCAATCCGGAAACCGAAGACAATGTTACGATGCGTCCCGGCCGTCTGCGCTGTATCATCGGCATAATCAGCGGCCTCAATACGTTATAAAAACCGTCCAGGTTCGTATGAACAACGCTATCCCATTCCTCTCCGCTCAACGCAGGAAACGCATTATCGGCCGTCATGCCGGCATTACAGACAACCCCGTAATAAGCGCCATGTTCTTGAATATCCTGGCTAAGTTGTTGCGTACATTGCTCTCTGTCGGCCAAATCGAACTGCAAAACTCTGGCGGAACGTCCAAGCGCGCGGACTTCCGTCGCAACTTGCTCCGCTTCCGCTCTGCGACTCCGACAATGTACCACCACATCAAATCCCTTTATTCCCAAATGTAACGCAATCGCCTTACCGATACCCCGACTGGAACCAGTCACCAATACTGTTTCATTCATTGTATTATTCTGTCAGCTAATATTTACCGAAAACTTCGCCGGCCGGTACCACGTCCTATTAAGCGCTAATCACCCGGTTAACCGGGGAATCAGGCTGATAGACGTTGAGTTTGGCCGATGCCGATATGCCTTCCGCAGCTATCGTGCAATCAAACACGCCTAACCCCTGATCCTGTATCAGGCGATGCACGCTGACGGTTAATACCGAACCGACGAAAAATCGGTCAACGTTGCATTCATAGCGCCGAGATCCAAGCAAAAAGCCTAAATTAAGCGGCTTTCCCGCCAACCGGCGCTTCATCCCACCCAACGCAGCAATGGTTTGCGCCATATATTCGATCCCCACCCAAGCCGGAACTGACTGTTCGTCGCCGAACATCGCATCATCGCGTACTATCACTTCTGCGACCATGGTTTCATCGTCGAATTCAATCACTCTGTTCAACAGCATCATTTTCCCGGCATGCGGCAATAATTCTTCAACTACAAACGCTTTCATAACCGTGAAATGACAATCGAAATATTATTACCGCCGAAAGCAAATGAATTACTTTGACAATGATCGATACGGCGACCTAATTTTGTCCCCGGTTGCACGAAATCAAGTTTAGGCAGCGAACTATCCAAAATATCGTCGTTAATATTGGGAATCAATTGCCCCTGTTCATCGTTACGACTCAACAACTCCCAACACAAACCCAACTCCAACGAGGCGGCTGCTCCCAAGGTATGACCGGTCATTCCCTTGCTTGAACTGGCGGCCACCGCATTGCCGAAGACTCGGTTGACGGCTTTGCTTTCCATCGCATCGTTTAACTCCGTCGCCGTACCGTGTAAATTAATGTAATCGATTTGCTCAGGAAACATCCGGGCATCGGCCAAAGCCATATTCATAGCCGCAACCACGGCGTCCCCATTAGGGTCCGGCGCGGAAAAATGATAAGCATCGGCACTCGCACCAATGCCATTCAGCAACACCGGCCCCTCCTCTTTACTCAACACAAAGAGGCTGGCGGCTTCTGCCAAATTGATACCGTCCCTGTGCAGACCGAAAGGCTTACATAATCCTGATGAGACAGACTCCAGCGCATCGAATCCACAAACCGTGAAACGGCATAAAGTGTCTGCGCCACCGACGATGACGGCATCGCAGAGGCCCAAATCGATCAGTCTACGCGCCGAAGCAAAGGCTCGGCCGCTGGATGAACAGGCTGTTGAAATTGCATAAGCAGGTCCTTTTATATTCAATCGGTGGGCCAAAAAATCCGCCCCTCCGGCAAATTGCTGCTGCTTGTAGTGAAACTTTTGGGGTTTCGGCCGGCCTAGGGCAACTTCCGCCAAAGCCAGTTCGGTGCTTCTTACCCCGGAAGTACTAGTACCGATAACAAGCCCTATCCGATCGCTGCCATACTTGCGAATCATGACGTCAACGGTGGATTGAATCTGATTCAACGCCGCCAACAACAACCGATTATTACGGCAATCGTAAACACTGAAATTAGCTTCGATTTCCGGTAGATCGCCGGGTACTGCACCGACATAATACTCTCGACCGGGCGAAAAGGCTTCGGTTTTCACCAAGCCGGAACGATCTCCGGCTAGCAGCTTGGTCATCACTTCGTTTCTGTCGTTTCCAGCCGCGCAAAGCATTCCCAGATCATTCAGAAAGAGCTTCATCGATCTCCCGGTTCGCGGCACAGCTCCACCAACGTTTTCAAACGCAAACGGGGATTTTTGACATAAGGATTATTCTCATCCCAAACGTAGCCGGCCAGAATAGAACAAATCATTTGTTTGATATTGTTTTTTTGCTCGGCTTGTTTCAGATACGGATAAAAAACGACATCCTGGAATCCTCCTTCATACCAAGCCGTCACAAAGACTCGGAATGTATCCACCCCTTTTTGCAACGGCTCGACAAATTCCGCGTGCCAGTCGACCGTTTGCCCTTTAAATTGTCGATCCAACAATTCGGCCGACAAACTGGCGGATTTCATTGCGATCGTTACGCCGGAGGAAAAAACCGGGTCGAGAAATTCGCCGGCATTGCCCAACAGGGCGAATCCATTCCCATACAGACGTTTAACATTGGCGCTGTAGCCACTGATGCAGTTGACCGGTGTATCGTAAATCGCGTTCTTTAACAAAGCCGACAAACCGGGTTCCTGCTCAACGAAACTACGCAGCACCGCTTGCCGGTTGGATTCCGGCACTTTTAGCACGTCGGCTTTCCCCACAATACCAAGACTGCAACGGCCGTTACTAAATGGAATTAGCCAATACCAAACATCGGCATGTTCGGGATGAACGATAATGCGGATTTTATTGCGGTCGTAGTCGGTATCATCGATACGATCCTCAATATGCGTAAATAACGCCTGCCGAAACGGAAAGTCAGAAGCCTTTTCCAAATCTAAAAGACGCGGCAATACTCGTCCGAAACCGCTCGCATCGAGAACAAAATCGGCCGTCAACCCATCGACATGTCCCTCTTCGTCTCTGATCGTCAAAACCGGTTTGGTACCGTTAAAGTCGGCAGCAATCACTTCCCTGCGCCATAGGATTTCCACGCCCATACGTTGCGCCTCGCTGGCCAGCAAGGCGTCAAAGCGATCCCGCTGAACCTGGAAAGTCGAATCAAAACCAGGCGAAAATTTGTCGGAAAAACAAAACTCGGAGTACTTCTTGCCATGTAAAAAAGCCGCACCGGTTTTCAGTTGAAATCCGGCTGCATTCACGGCATCCAGCATGCCGGCTTGTTCGATGAACTCCATACACTGCGGCAACAGACTCTCGCCGATGCTGAAACGGGGGAAAGCATCTCTCTCTACGACAGTGACTCGATAGCCTTTATTGCTTAACAATGCCCCGGCAATGCTGCCTGCCGGTCCCGCCCCGATAATTACGATATGTCCTGTTTCAGCCACTCTGTCCGCCTGGTTTTCTTTATTCCCGAAATTTTTGTCTTGATATTCGTTGTTTAATTAATCCTGTTGCAAACATCTGTCTATATCAGAGGTTGAAATTTTATAGCAAAATCGACGAATCAGGCCTGTTTCCTGATGACTGATATAGCCCCAATCAGCTATGATGCATCTTATTAAGTATACCTTACAAAAGCCATGAAAAAGAAACTACGCGACTTCATCTTCCAGGAACTGGTTTTTGTCGCCGACCCCCAGCAATTCGGCGACGACTACGATCTGCTGGAAGCAGGACTGGACAGTATGGGCATTATGCGCCTGATTATGTATATCGAAAACGAATTCGGCGTCACCTTGCCCGATACCGAAATCGAACCGGACAATGTGCAGTCCTTTAATGCGCTGGAACAGTGGATTTTGCGGCACCAAAACGGATGACCGACAAGAAAGCCAACATCCTGGAAAGACTTAATCCCGCCGATAGCTTTACATTGGCCATGGATGAGGAAATTCGCCGCGACGGACTGGCTGGCAGTTACGGCTGTTTTGCTCTGGAGCTCGGCAATGCGCCGGACATAACAACGCTTCAACAGCGTATCGAAGAATTTGCCCGGCGGTTTCCGGTCGCTCAGGCCAGTCTTCAGCAAATCGGCCGCCGATTTTATTGGTGCAAGCGTGACAACCCGCCACAGCTGTTTTTCCGGCATCACTGTCCTTCGGGCGAAGCCGAAGCCGAAAACGAATTTCAGCAAAGCACCATCGAGCGCATCGTAAATGATTGTCAGCCCCGAGAAACCCTGACTCCCATCGAATTCCACCTGATCAGCGGTCAAACCAGACATACCTTCTTTTGTCGTTGGCTCCATCCGTTTTGCGACGCCCGTGGCGCCGATCTGATCCTGAAATTTCTCTGCACCGCCGATGACGCAGCACGAAATCGGTTTGGTCAACCGGCAAGCGAACCCTTAGTTAACTTGCAATTATCCAAATACCGCTGGTGGCAAAAAATCACTTTGTTATGGAAAGGCAAACGCTATATCGAAAAGCTCGACAGCCTGAGCAGCGTACAACCATTCACTAGCGACCTCACTCCGCAACGCCTCAATTTTACTATTCAAAGGCTCAGCGAGGCCCAGACCGATCAAGTAATCAAGCAAACCCGACAAACCGTCGGTCTGACCGGTACCAGTCTTTATTACATCGGTTGCCTGATGAGAGCATTGGAAAAAATGCATTCCGAAAACGACGGCCAAGCCTATTGCGTCCCTTACGCTTTCAATCTGCGCAAACAACGCTCGCTGACACCGATGACCGGAAACCATGTCTGTGCCCTGTTTGCCCAGGCACCCAGAGAAATTGTCCGCGACCGACAAAAGCTGTTTGCTCATCTCAAACAACAAAATACCCAAGTCATTCGCCAACAACTCGACTACGCTTTTCTGCCGCTAATGTGGGCCGGAAGCTGGCTGTCTCTGGCCGAATATGGAAAAACCCTCCGGTTATCTTACGGATCCGGCCAGGAACGCAGCTCCTTCTGGTTTTCTGATATCGGCCGTCTGGATATTCCGGTGGAGAGTTTTCCCGGCGCCGAAATCACCGGCGTTTTTCACGTCTGCCAGGTTACCGCTCCGCCGGCTTTGGCTTTTTTGAGCTGTATATATCGCAATCGACTCACATTAAGTTACAACTTCGTCGAACCGCTCGGCACCACCGAAGAAATCGGCCGACTACAACAGCTTATGCTGGCGGAGTTGTTGGGAGAAGCCGAATGAGACAATCGGCTCGGTATTGCCATGTCATTACTTTCCACTTTTAGCCGACAATCACAAACGACACCTGACCATTTCGCCTTAATCGAGGGCGATCGCCGGATCAGTTACAGCCAACTTCATCGCAACGCCGCCAAACTGAGCTGCGCCCTGACCCAACGTCCAGCCCAGTGCCAGCGCGTCGCGATTTTCATGGACAGAGGGATCGACGCTGCTTGCGCCATTATTGCCGTCTTGGGCATCGGCGCCTGTTATATCCCGTTGGACGTCAAAAACCCGGCCGAACGGCTGAACTTCATTATTAACGACGCCGATCCGCAATGCGTCATCGGAAAAGGGCCTTGCCCTAACTGGCTGGAAAAATCACAGCTGTGGTTGGATATCGACCAGACCTCAGGTCAAACTCCGCCCGATTGGCCAAAAGAGGCCGACGCCGAAGCCCTGGCAGCGATCCTCTATACTTCCGGTTCCACCGGCGCGCCTAAAGGCGTAGCCTTAAGCCATCGAGCAATGAGCAATTTCGCCGACTGGGCAGCTGACACTTTCGCCATCCACCCTAACGACCACATCGCCTCTCTGGCACCGTTTCATTTCGATTTATCCGTTTTCGATCTGTTTAGCGGCTTAGGCAGCGGCGCAACCATCCATTTCGTGCCGGCATCGCTGACGCTATCCCCAAGCCGATTGACCACCTGGCTCAGTCAGCAGCGCATAACCGTTTTCTATACGGTACCGTCCTTGCTCGGATTTATCGCACTGAAAGGCTCGTTAAGCACTACCCCGTTGCCCGATTTAAGAACCTTGTTGTTTGCCGGCGAAATATTCCCGACACCAACATTGAAAACACTTTGCCAACTGTTGCCAGCAGTCGATTTTTATAACCTTTACGGGCCGACCGAAACCAATGTGTGCTGTTACTGGCCAGTCGCCCGCGAACAATTGCATGACGACCAACCCATTCCGATCGGTTATCCGGCCTGCGGCGCCATTCTGAAAATCGACGCCGAAAGCGGCGAATTATCGGTGCAAAGCACTAACAATCTGTCCGGCTATTGGCAACAAGCCAAGTTAATCGAGGCATTAACCGCCGACCGATTTTATCGTACCGGCGATAAAGTATCTTTGAACGAAAAGGGCGAATATTGCTATCACGGGCGCCTCGACCGTATGCTGAAATGTTCCGGATATCGGGTCGAACCGGCCGAAATCGAGACGATCCTGATGCAAAGCCCTGGCGTGCTCGGTTGCGCCGTGGTCGGCATTAAAGACTCAACCAGCGGCAACCGCCCTGCCGCCGCCATCGTCTTGCAGCCCGGCGCAAAACTGGATACGGTAATCAAAACCGCCAGACAAAAACTGCCACCTTACATGCAGCCTGCTAAATTGATCGTGGTAGATTCACTGCCTTATTTGGCCAACGGCAAAACCGACTATCGAGAGATACAACGACAATTGGAGATCGGCTAAATGGAACAGAACCTGACCGAACTACCCGACAAAGGCAACCACACCGCCTCTGCTAACCGCTTGCGTTATTGCGGCGAAAACGGATTACTAAAACACGCTATCCCCGTTGATCTTAACGGCCAGGGCAATCATTTTGCCGACTTGGTGAGCGCTCATGAATACTTGGGTAAATCCTGCAAAGATAGCGGCCTGGTGCTTTCTATCAACGCCCACCTGTGGGGGGCGGTGTTTCCGCTGTTAAACTACGGCACTAAAAAACAACAGGACACTTACCTTGCACCTTTAATCAACGGCCGTATGATCGGCGGCCATGCCATCACCGAGATACAAGCCGGTTCCGATCTGAACGCCTTGGAAATGACCGCCACTTTAGACAGCGATAGTTTTTTGCTGAACGGCCGTAAGCGTTTTATCACCAATACGCCAATCGCCGACATGCTGATCGTTTATGCCCGTTTGGACCGCAAGCTGTCGGCTTTCATCGTTCATCGCGATGACGCCGGCGCCGTCTTCGATGACTCGCCTCAAGTGCTCGGTTGCCGTAGCGCGACAATGGGAGACGTTATCCTGCATAACTGCCCGATTCCGCGTCACAGACAACTCGGAAAATCCGGGGCCGGAAGCATGATGATTCAACAAGCGCTCGAACTGGAGCGAGCGTTTATCTTTGCGGGGCTTTCCGGAATCATGAACTGGCAATTGGAGACGGTCATCGCACACAGCCGTAAACGCCTCGTTAACGGCGCGCCTTTGGGTAAAAATCAGGCAATCAGCCACAAAATTGCCGAAATGAAACTTCGATTGGACAGTACACGACTTTGGGTCAACGAATGCGCACGCCTGAAAGACCAAGGCAAACGGATTACAATGGCCAGCGCCCAAACCAAATTATTCGCTGCCGAAGCTTTCTTGCAATCGAGCCTGGACGCCGTTCAAGTATTGGGCAGCAGCGGCCTGACTCAAGACAGTCCAATGGCGGAGATGGTCAGCGATGCGCTAGCCAGCCGCTTGTTCTCGGGTTCGTCCGAAATCCAGAAAAATATTATCGCCGCCTTATTGGGAACGGGCGAAGGTTATCGATAAAATCATAACGATGATGGGAACGTGACGAGGCATCTCAAGTCGAATGTAAAATTGTTCATTACTGATTAAAGTATCCGTAGCCCAGGGTGTTTTTAAATTTAATAATTTGCTTCGAAACGAATTATGTCCCAACCAGCGCAAGTCAATCATTCCGTCTGCCGACCTGAACTGATGGATGTCGACGGCTTCCAATCCTTGGTTGAAATGGCCTTGGATATTCGCAGTACCTGGAACCATGCTGCCGACGAAATCTGGAACCAGCTCGATCCCGACCTTTGGGAGTTAACGCATAACCCCTGGGCCATTTTGCAAACGGCTTCTAGGGAGCGTATCGAACAAATCACCGCCAATCCCCAAATCCGAAAGACTATCAAAGAACTGGCGAAAACCAACCGGGAAATCATGGAAACATCCGCCTGGTTTCAGCAAACTCATCCGCAATCGCCGCTGACCTGCGTCGCCTACTTCAGTATGGAATTCATGCTGAGTGAAGCGCTTCCCATCTATTCCGGGGGACTCGGCAATGTCGCCGGCGATCAGCTCAAGGCCGCCAATGATCTCGGCGTACCTGTCATCGGCATCGGACTGCTGTATCAACGAGGTTATTTTCGCCAACTAATCAACAAGGAAGGTGCTCAACAAGCATTCTATCCTTATAACGACCCGGGACAGCTACCGATTACCCCGGTCCGCTATCCGAACGGTGAATGGTTACGTTTGAAAATTGATTTACCGGGAGGCTATACGGTTTGGTTGCGCGCCTGGCAGGTGCAAATCGGTAAAAACCGGTTGTATCTTTTAGACAGCAACGACCTCGCTAACTTTCCGGCCCACCAGGGTATCACCAGTGAGCTATACGGCGGCGGTCCTGAGTTGCGCCTGCAACAGGAAATGATCCTGGGTATCGGCGGTTGGCGGCTTTTAAAAGCGCTCGGCATTACTCCCGAAGTCTGCCATCTTAACGAAGGCCATGCCGCTCTCGCGGTATTGGAGCGGGCTCGAGATTTCATGGAAACAAACGGTCTCTCTTTCGACGCTGCATTGGCCGTGACGCGGGCAGGTAATCTTTTCACCACTCATACAGCCGTCACTGCCGGGTTCGATTTGTATTCGCCAGCCCTAATAAAACAATATCTTGGCCGCTACGCCCATAGCCTCGGTATTTCGATCCACGACCTGTTGGCCTTCGGTCGCATTCATCGCGACGATGCGACTGAAAACTTCAATATGGCTTATCTTGCAATCCGCGGCAGCGGCGCCGTCAACGGCGTTAGCCGCCTCCATCAAGATGTCAGCCAACGCATTTTCCGACCGCTTTTTCCGCGATGGCCGCAACAAGAAATTCCTGTAGGTCACATTACCAACGGCGTTCATATGCCCAGCTGGGATTCGCCGATGGCCGACGATATTTGGACGGAAAGCTGCGGCAAAGGTCGCTGGCTGGGAACGACGGAAACGCTGGAGCAGGACATTCAATGCATTTCCGATGCCGAACTGTGGGATTTTCGCGGTACCGCCCGCAACGCCTTGGTCGAATATGCCCGCCAGCGTTTGACCCGTCATTTGGCGGCCGGAGGAAGTCCGTTGGAAGAAGTCGCCGAAGCCAAACAAGTGTTGGACCCCAATTTCTTAACATTGGGTTTTGCTAGACGCTTCGCAACCTATAAAAGACCTGATCTACTGCTTCACGATCCCGAACGTTTGCTGCGTTTGTTAACCGATCCGAAACGGCCTGTGCAATTAATTATTGCCGGTAAGGCGCACCCGGCCGATAGGGAGGGCCAAGCACTGATCCGGAAATGGGTTCAATTCATTCGCCAGTCGAGAGTACGCAAACATGCTATTTTTTTAAGCGACTACGATATGTTGCTTACCGAACGGCTGGTTCAGGGCGTCGACGTCTGGATCAACACCCCCCGAAGACCCTGGGAAGCCTGTGGCACCAGCGGCATGAAAGTTCTGGTCAACGGCGGCATCAATCTTTCAGAGCTTGACGGCTGGTGGGCCGAGGCCTATTCCCCCGAAGTAGGCTGGGCTCTAGGCGATGGCCATGAGCACGATAGCGACCCGTCCTGGGACGCAGCCGAAGCCGAAGCATTGTATAACCTGCTTGAACAGGAAGTAGTTCCCGAGTTCTATCAACGGGACAACCGAGGCATTCCCACAAACTGGGTCTCACGCATGCGCGAAAGCATGGCGAAGTTGACTCCGGTTTATTCGGCGGAAAGGGCCGTCCGGCAATATACCGAAGAATATTATCTGCCTGCGGCAACCGCTTACACACAGCGCGCGGAGTCCAATGGCAGAGAAGGACAGCGCTTGGCCGACTGGCAACGAAGACTTAGGCAATGTTGGGAACACCTTCGCTTCGGTGAATTAAAAGTCGAAACCGTCGACGGCCGTCACTTTTTCGAAGTACAAACTTATTGCAATGACATCGACATTTCCGCCATTCGTGTCGAATTATATGCCGAAGGAACTGACGGCGGTCCGCCTGTACTCCGGGAAATGCAATGCAGCCGGGAACTGGTCGGCGCAATCTCCGGTTATGTCTACTGCATCTCCGTTTCAGCCGAACGCCCTGCCTCCGACTATACCGTGCGTATCGTACCGCACGACCCGATAGCGTCAATACCGCTGGAGGCGGAACATATCTTGTGGCAACGCTAACAAAATTAGCACTGGCAAAATCATGAACAAACTAATAAAAATCGATTTGGAACAGATGCGACAAACTCTACTGGTTTTCCTGCAAAAACATTGGCGGTTGTTTTTAATGGAAGGGGTCTTTTTCATCATTCTTGGAATACTCGCCGTCTTAACGCCGCATTTTTTCACGATTGGCATCACCCTATTTCTCGGCTGGTTGTTGTTAATAGGCGGTGTCTTCCAACTCATTAGAGCGATCAGTATCTTCGATATGCCCGGATTCAGCCTTTGGATACTTATCGGCATTTTGCAAACCGCAATCGGTTATTATCTAGTGGCTGAGCCAACTAAAGGCAGCCTGACCTTAACCTTGGTCATGACGGTATTTTTCGCCATGGAAGGTCTCGCCAAAATTTATCTGGCTTTGCTGATGCGCCCGCTAGAGCACTGGGGACGAGTACTGTTCAGCGGTGTTACCGCTTTGATCCTGGCGATTGTGGTTTGGGCGGGTTGGCCAACAACAGGACTCTGGGTTCTCGGCCTGCTATTGGGAATTAATATGATTTTATTGGGCTGGGCGCTGGTCAGAATCAGTTTACATTACAGACCGGTCTCATAATCTTCAACCTTCAGGAATAATAAGCCCTTTGAATCCTGTTCGATATACTTTTAGATGAACATGAAAGCAACTCGCCCCGACGTTGAAAAGTCGGCCAGTTCTTTTTTGGCAACTGAGCACGGCAACAGTTAAGATAAATAGATAAGATTGTATGTCATCATGCAACTCAGCATCGCCCCAATAATTATTTCCGTCTGATAGGAAACGCACCATGAATGACAATCTGGACAAAATCGGCCCTCGTCAACGATTCATGATCGCCGGGCTCGGCGGCGTCATGCCCGTATTACTCAGTCTTGTCGTGATCGATCTGCAAACACTGCTGCTGAACGTCACGATACTGACGATAGTCTCTTATTTAATCAGGGTTTTCGCGCTTTATACCGTCGGCGGCGTGGTCGGCTGGCTAAACCGCGACGAACGGGACCCGATCAAACTTTTCCAACTTGGGATCGCCGCACCGGCTCTGATAACCGCCGCTATTAACGGCGGCCGTATTACGCTTCCCGACGCTCCGACCGAGCCGAGTCAAACAGTCTCCTGGCATATCCTGTCGCAAGCCTATGCCGAGACCGAGAATCAAGCTCTTTCCCTAAAACGATTTTCAATGCCCGAAGAAACACCGGTGCAACAAATTTATCGCGGATTATTCGGCATGATCCCCAAGAATGTCTGGTTTGTCATCGTCGGTTCCCATCTGAATCAGGAAGCCGCCGAAAAACAGGCGGAAAAAGTCCGCCGCGGAGGTTTTCCGGCGGAAGTCTTCGCGCCTTACGGCGGAAATCCCTATTATGCCGTCGTGATCGGATGGCAAATCACGCTTGCGGAAGCGAGGAAATTACAGAAAAAAGCCATTGAGGCCGGGTTGCCAAGCGATACTTATTTGTGGACGTTTCCGCAAAGATAGTCCCAAACGCCTAGTACCGCCCATAACATAAGTTCGATCCATGATAAACAACGATTCGATTTAATTAATCATTGCTATTTCATGTCCGTCAAACAAGATCGCAACTTCGACAGCTTAATCGACAAATTCGAACAAAAAATCTATTGCACTACGAAAGGCGATTGGCGTCTTAAACTGATCAAGGAAGACTTGAAATTTCTGCATGAAATGCCGCCGTTATCGATATGGGATGCGGGCTGCGGTTTCGCCCAAATTGCCCAATGGTTTGCCGAGCAAGGTCACCATCTAACTTTGTGCGATGTTTCTAAGAAAATGCTGCGACGCGCACAAGACAATTTTGCCCAAGCCGGTTTAAAAGGCTCTTTCCATCATTCGGCGGCTCAAACTCTTGCAGCCGATTTGCCGGATTTCGATTTAATCCTGTTTCATGCCGTGCTTGAATGGATGGCGGAACCGATAAACGGTCTGCATACCGTTATACAAAAAGTCAGCCCTAACGGATATCTGTCACTATTGTTTTATAACCGCAATGCAATGGTATACAGCAATGCGTTAAAGGGCGGATGGCGATTGAATAATCTGCTTAACGACAGTTATTTGGGACAAGGAAGTAAATTGACCCCACCCAATCCTCAATACCCGCATGAAATTGTTGAGCATCTGGAAAAAGCCGGGTTCAAAGCGCTACGGCACACCGGCATTCGCGTTTTTCATGATTATTTAACGCCGGAAGCGCTTGGGGAGAGCTCTTCGGATGAATTATTCGCGCTCGAATACCGATATTGCCGCTTACCCGCTTACCGCGATATGGGGCGTTATGTACATATACTGTTCCAACGCCTGGCTCAATAAATTCTCAGACCCTTGCTTTTCAGACAATCATTGGTAACCTCCAATTAAACTCGATTTTCCAGGTAAGCACCATGAAAACACTAATGCCTTTGTTACTTCTTTTATACGGCTGCAGTTCGATTCCGGAGGGCGTTCAAGCGGTCAAAGGCTTTCAACTCCCACGCTATCTGGGGACATGGTACGAAATCGCCCGGTTAGATCACAGCTTTGAACGCGGGCTTACCGATGTGACGGCGCAATATAGTTTACGCGATGACGGCGGCCTCAAGGTTGTAAACAGCGGTTATGACCCTGAACTCGACCAGCAAGTGTCCGCCGAGGGAAAAGCCTATTTCGTCGACGATCCTGATCAAGGCAGGCTGAAAGTCTCCTTCTTCGGGCCTTTTTACGGCGGTTACAATATTATCGCTCTGGATCGAAGCGAGTATAACTATGTGATGGTTGCAGGCCCCAGCATGCGTTATTTATGGATTCTTTCACGGACTCCGCAATTGGATCAAAAGATCCTACAGAAACTTTTGACACAGGCACAAAAACTCGGCTTCGCCACCGAAAAACTGATTTATGTCAGTCACCGTCCATGAAAGTCCACCACATTTACCGACAACAGTTATTATCGATGGATTTAAAGCAAGCCTGGGACTTCTTTTCCTCGCCGTATTATTTAAATCGCATCACACCGGAGTTTTTTCATGTTCGCATCGACTCCCCAGTACCCGACAAAATCTACGGCGGCCTGCTAATTTGTTACCGAATGAAAGCCGTATTCGGCATTCCAATGACTTGGGTATCCGAAATCAGCCATTGTGAAGAACCGCACCGTTTTGTTTATCGGCAAATGGCCGGGCCGTTTAAATTCTGGAGCCACGAAGTTTGTCTGAAGGAACATACCGACGGCATCACGGTTGACGATATCGTTTACTACGCCATACCTTTCGGATGGCTGGGCAACCTCGTCAAAAAGTATTTCATCGGCCCTCGCCTTGACGAAATTTTCGATTATCGCGCCGAATATCTGGAAAACCAATGGAAAATTAACTAATACTCATCGTCAAAAATCCAAACTTTCAATCGGTTCGTTTCGATTGCCCGAAAAATTCTCGTCGAATTGCCCCAGAACACCGGCTTCCCTGGCCAGCTTGCGAAAATTCTCCGAGCGATTGGTCATTTCCGAAGCCACTAAGATCAGCTCCAATTCCAACGGCGGCAAAGATTTCATTAAATTTTTGACCAGTCCCGAATCGACTCCGTTGCAACCGAAATCGCCCAACGACAACGCGCGGGAAAAGCCGTAAAACTGTTGCATACGGCTTTCGCACAACTGGCTGTAACGCAAGCGGTGTTTCTCGTTTTTCAGCGACTCTTTAATCGCAAGCGTCGCAGCGGCCGCATTGTATAAGGCGTTCTGAACGCCATGCGAAAAAATGGGATCGACAAAAGCCGCAGCGTCGCCGATGCAGTAATAGTTTTCGCCGCAAATGTTATCGGAATAATAGGAATAATCGGGACGAAACTGCAGCGAACCTTCGATGAATTTTGCCGACTCCAGCAGCACGCTTAAATGCGGCAATCGGCTACAGGTTTGTTTGAAAAAGACCTCGCGTTGACGCCGATCCATGCCTTTGGTGCGTTCGGTAGGTACGATCAACCCGACACTGGTTTTACCCCGCAACACGATATGCCAAACCCAACCGTCTTCGAACGACATGACAAAAGTCACCGGTTTGATCGAAGCTAACGCTTCTTCTGCATGGCTTCGGCGATCGACACCGACAAATCGGGAGTTTTCGAAATACCCCCATAGCGATAAAAAATTAAATTGTGCGCTGATGGTCCGGCGGGTTTTGAATTGATTGGCCAGAAAAGAGCTGTGACCGCTCGCATCGATCAGGAATCGGCAACGGATAACACCTTCGTGATTACTGTGTCCACGCTTGTCGGTATAATAAACTTCCGCAAATCGCCGGTCGTCCAGATCGGCTTTTTTGACGGCCACTTCATTGAACACCTGTGCCCCGCAGCTTTCTGCATGCTTGAGCAGAATATCATCGAAAATATCGCGTTCGACATGCAGACCGGGCCGGGTATAACCGAAGTCGGAAAACAGAATTTGTCTAATTTTGTCGTTCCAGACGGTAATACCGCCGGCTTTCGCTAAAAAACCTTCCCGCTCGATTTTTTCCGAGACGCCGGTTAAATCGGTGAATTTCCAAATATGCGGAATCAGGCTTTCTCCGACTTGGTTACGTGGAAAAACGGCCCGTTCAAACACAACCGCATCGATCCCGGCCTGAGCCAAATGGGTAGCCGCACTGCTGCCGGCGGGCCCGCCGCCGATAATCAACACGTCGCATGACAGGGGAATGCTCTTCATAAGCTATCGATATTCCGTTGGATTTGATGGCAAGCTGTCAGTTATCTGAAAGAAAGGAGCAATACAAAGCCCAGGCTGCCGCCGAATACCAACGGCAGCCTGAACTACTTGAACACAAATTTACATATCGCCCAAAACCGCTTTTGGCGTCGGATGCGCCAGCCATTCCGCAACGTCCCGGCCTAGCGCCTTAACGCAACGTCCTAGAATGGAACAAGTTCCTTTGTAGGCGGCAAACACTCCACCGCCGGAATAGCGACGGGCGACGAAATCGCCTAATTGCTTGCCGTTTTTAGTGACCGACCCTTTAATTTTGACAACTTTGGCACCGGACCAAGCGCCGCCTGCGCCCCCCTGAACCTCTTCGATTTCAACCGTCAACACTTGCGCATCGGCGGGGGCCTTACTTCCGTCGGTAATAATGTCGGCATACTGGCCGGCCGCATACTCTTCGATAAATTGAGCCAGTTTACCGTCCAGATTGCACTCCTCCTTAATAGCATCCCTGATATAGGCATCGGCTTTATAGCTCACCGGCTTAATCACCAAAGTCCCGGTTCCGCTATACTGAACAGTCTGCGCTGTCTCGGCGGGCTTTTTCGCATTGGTGACACACCCCGTCAAAGCGAATAAAACGGCAAATAAAGCGACATAACTGAATTTCATAATTTCTCCCGATCAAGTAAATGGCGATTACGCTAAAAACTGGTTAAGAATAGCATCTCGGCTCTGTCGGGTGAATGATATTTTACGAAACGAGCGGACAATTGCAGCTCCGCCCGCTTCCAATGAGAGTATCAATTAAGCGGTATTCTGATTTTTTGGCCGGGATAAATGAGGTCGGGATCTTTGATTACTTCACGGTTGGCTTCAAAAATACGGGGATACTCCATCGCATTCTGATAATAATGTTTGGCGATTTTGGATAACGTATCGCCGCTTTGAATCACATAATATTCGACATTATCAGGTTCCAATGCCGCTTCCGGGGATTCATCGCTTTCGGTAATATCGATTTTTGCGACCACCTCGGTCACGCCTTTGACGTTGCCGGCCATTAAAATGGCTTTCTGCGCGGCCTCGGCGCTGTCGGTAGCCCCGATCAAAGTGACAACGCCATCTTTGAAAATCACCCCCAAATTATTAATACCGGGATTATTGGCCAAAATATGTTCGGATATTTTTTCAGCCGCATCGGCATCGGATGTAAACAGTTTGCTGCCAATCTCTTTGGCG
>JBNLEI010000155.1:0-3357 GCA_050304855.1 Methylococcaceae bacterium | reverse complement strand
GCAATTAAAAAACAACTCAAGCAAAGCAATATCAGCAAGTTGATTCCACAACAGCATATTAAGGGGATTGACTTCAGAAGGGGGCCGCATGGCGAAGGTCGCTTGATACTGTCTCTTTCCAATCCCAATACTGTTGTGGATCTGAAGGAAAAAGGCGGTAAGGTGTATTTGAATTTTCTCAATACCATGCTTCCCGGAAGTTTAGCGAAAAGTTACGACGTGATCGATTTTGCCACGCCGGTGCAAAGGGTCGACGCCAACACTCGTGGTAGTGGCGCCTATATCACCATTACGACCGTCGATGAAAATTTCGATTATTCCACTTTCCAGTCGGACGGCTTGTTGACGGTCGAATTCCGTCCGGTTTCCGCGGAGGAAAAAACGGCGCTGCTTAAGGACCGTTTTCCTTTTACTGGCGAGAAACTGTCGCTGAACTTTCAGGATATCGAAGTCAGATCCGTATTACAGATTCTGGCGGATTTTACCGAGTTGAATATCATTGCTTCCGATTCCGTGGACGGTTCCGTTACGTTACGCCTAAACGATGTGCCTTGGGATCAGGCATTATCTCTGGTATTGAAATCGAAAGGATTGGCTAAACGCGAAAGCGGTAATGTGATATTTGTTGCACCGTCGACCGAAATTACCAAAATGGAGGAGGAAGAGCTGGCGGCTAATAAAATTGTCAATGAATTAGAACCACTTATCACTGAATATATACAGATTAACTACGCCAAAGCTGAAGACTTAAGTACGATGTTGCTGTCTCAAGGTCAGGGGCAAGGTGGTACGGGAGGAGGTCAAGGCGTTGGTGGCTTAGGTGGTGCAGGATTAACTACGAGTGGGATAGGTGGGCGTTTCGATCTGGATGAACGACGGCTGGTGTCTAGAAGAGGCAATGTAATTGTTGATCCTCGCACTAATACCTTGATTGTTAGGGATATTGCCGAACGATTGGTTGAAATTCGTAAATTCGTCGAACTGTTGGATATTCCCATAAGGCAGGTGTTGATCGAGTCCAGAATAGTAGTTGCTAGTACTGGTTTTGCCCAGGAACTGGGGGTTAAGTTCGGTGTTGCGCAAAAAGCCGATATCAACGGCGGCAAGGAATATGGATTCACCGCGACCGGCGCGGAAACCAGCGAGAATTCGCAAATTTTGCAAGATCTTGGGACGGCATTGGCGGCATCCAGCGGCGGTTCGCTAGCCATGACTTTGGCGCGCGGGGCTGACTATGTGCTGAATCTGGAAATTTCCGCTTTGCAGGATGATTTAAAAGCAGAACTGCTATCAAATCCCAGAGTCATGACGACGGATAGAGTCCAGGCAAATATCAAGCAAGGCGTACAGATTCCTTATCAGACGCAAAGCCAGGACGGTCCTGTCACCGAGCTGGTCGATGCCGTACTGGAATTGAGCGTGACTCCGCAAATCACTCCTAACGGCAGTGTAATAATGGACTTGGAAATTAAAAAGGATGCCCCGAGTGCGAGGCCAATTGCAACTAATGGACAAGCGACTGTTCCGATCGATACCCGTCACGTTAATACCTCGGTACAGGTTAATGATGGAGAGACGGTCGTGCTGGGAGGGATTTACGAATCGGAGAGCGCCTATACGACAAATTCCGTGCCTTGGTTTGCCGATCTGCCGGGTATAGGCTGGATGTTCAAAAAGAACATTAAGGATGAAACCAAGCGGGAATTGCTGGTCTTCGTAACGCCGAAAATCGTCAAACCTTCATTATCCGCTAATTAACAACATACACAGCAGCACAAAAAAGGGGCATAATGCCCCTTTTTTTATGTAATTTGAAACGGCCAGTCATGAGGGGAGCAAGCAACATTTATTTGATCGGCTTGATGGGGGCGGGTAAAACCACCATCGGTAGGCAATTGGCTAAATCCCTCAACAAACCTTTTTACGATAGCGATAAAGCAATCGAAGATCAAACCGGGGTCAGCATCCCAACGATTTTTGAATATGAAGGGGAAGAAGGCTTCCGTTTGCGTGAACAGACGGTCATAGAGCAATTGACAGAATTGAACGGCATCGTGATGGCAACGGGCGGTGGCGCAATTATAAAAGAACAAAACAGAATGGCGTTGCAACAGAATGGTTTTGTTGTATATCTGCAATGCTCGATCGATAAGATTCTGCAACGAACGCGGCGGGATGACAAGCGGCCGCTTTTGAATACGGAAAATCCCAGGGAACGTCTGGAGTCCTTGCTAAAAGACAGAGAGTCGTTATACCAGGCATGTGCGGATTATCGGATCGATACCGGTATAATGCCGAGTAAAGCAGTCGTTAAAAAAATTTTGCACGAATTTAGGGTGCAGCAAATAAATAAAGCATGAAAGAATTACGAGTTGACATTAAAGACAGGGCTTATCCAATCTATATCGGTGCGGACTTGCTGCAAAAAGAACAATTCCTGACACGCCATATTCAGTCGCGTCAGGTCGTAGTGCTGACGAATGAAACCATTGCTCCCTTATACCTGGATTTAGTGCGCGGGGTGCTAAAGGCTTATCACCTAGAGACGGTTATAGTGCCCGATGGTGAGCAGTACAAAACCCTGGAATATGTCGGTAGAGTGTTTGATCATTTACTGGCTAAAAAATTTAGCCGCAATGCCACCTTAGTTGCCCTGGGCGGAGGCGTGATTGGCGATATGGGCGGGTTTGCGGCGGCTTGTTATCAACGTGGAATCGCCTTTATCCAAATTCCGACTACGTTATTGGCTCAAGTTGATTCGTCCGTAGGAGGCAAAACCGGAGTCAATCATCCCTTGGGCAAGAACATGATCGGGGCTTTTTATCAACCGAAATGTGTCATTGCCGATACCCGCGTGTTGTCGACGCTTCCGGACAGGGAATTATCCGCAGGAATAGCCGAGGTGATCAAATACGGATTGATCAGGGATTTGCCGTTTTTTGAATGGTTGGAAGACAATATGCCATTGTTGTTGGCAAGAGACGACGAAGCAATGAGTTTCGCCATCGAACGTTCGTGTAGAAACAAGGCGGAAGTAGTGGCTGAGGACGAATTCGAATCTGGAGTGAGAGCCACTTTAAACTTGGGGCACACCTTTGGACACGCGATTGAAACGGGCATGGGGTACGGACGTTATCTTCACGGAGAAGCGGTGGCGATCGGCACCTGTTTTGCCGCCGATCTGTCACAAAGAATGGGCTGGCTGAGTGAAGAAGATGTCAGGAGAATCGTCACGATTTTCAAGGCGGCAAAATTGCCGGTGGAGCCGCCTCGGGAGATGACGGCCCAGCAATACATCGATTTAATGTCGGTCGATAAAAAAAATATCGATGGCAAAATCCGGGTAATTCTACTGGA
>JBNLEI010000154.1:0-2642 GCA_050304855.1 Methylococcaceae bacterium | reverse complement strand
CACCCACTCGCCTAACATATTGTTTCTCAACAAGTCTTTTTGCCAAACGAAAGGGGCCTCGATCTTCTTTAGCTTAATTTTGAACTCCGTTTCGTCCAGCTCCAGACCGCATTTTACGCCCCAAAACGCGGACACTTTCATAATGAATTTTCGCAGCCTCAGATCGTCTATATTCGGTGTCACGGCTATATTAGCCCACATCGAATGCACCCTTCCCCAGTTCGGCGCCAACAACCTTCCCTGGCTGTTGACGAACGGCAACCAATGCTCCCTGCCGTCCGTGTCGATATAGGTCAGGGCGATCAAATGATTGTAGCCTTCAAAATGGTCGTGCAGATACAGCGCATGCGGAGTGATGCCCAAGAATGTCTGCGACATCATGATCAGTGCGTTGCTGGCATCGGCCAGAGTTCGAATCAATGGGCTTTGACGGGTATCTATGCCAAGGCGGTAAACGATCCCGTAGTGAATGCTGCTATTTAATTGCAACAGCAGCAACAAAACAAAAAATTTGCTTAAACGATGACAAGTCCGTCGCGTGGCTTTTTCATCCGCAGGGAAAAAAAAACGGTCGTACAAGGACGGAGGGACGGAGGCGCTCTCGTAACGGCAAGTCTCATCACATAGTAAACGGGCTCTTGAGTCGGCGATTTTCCGATAATATGCCCGGGCAATTTGATAAATTCCCGGCAACTGCAACAACCAACCCAGGAAAAAAGGGTAACCCACCTTGCGCAGGATGTGCGCATAAGTATCGACCCCGGCGTATAAGCGTCCTTTAACGTCCAGCGCATACAAATCGTTCATCAATTCAGACTGATCAATAACTTTTAAAGCTGGGAAGTCTGCGGCATACGTTTGCGCCCCCTTGAAATCGATACGCTT
Organism: Methylococcaceae bacterium; assembly: GCA_050304855.1. Taxonomy (GTDB): domain Bacteria; phylum Pseudomonadota; class Gammaproteobacteria; order Methylococcales; family Methylomonadaceae; genus Methylomarinum. Next base: position 1,757 of record JBNLEI010000154.1, on the reverse strand, counting down.
GAAAACGTCGAAATGATTAAGAATCAGCACGGTTCTGTTACATAAAGGACATAATTCGTCATAAAAGACGGTCAGCCTCGGGCGTTCCGCTTGCAGCCTGGATGCGGCAAAGCGATACCAGGAAAACGGCGCCACCAGGGTATAAAACAACAACATGCCCATGCCGAACGGATAAATGTTGAACGTCAACGCAATTCCCAGATGCAATCCTATACCGATGAAGAAATACAGCGGCCTCAAAACGCGCACATGGAACAGGAAAATAAACGTGAACTGGAAAACGATGATCGTATAGCCGATACTTTTTTGCAGGAATTCCTGGTTCAATAACCAGGACATATCAAGCGCGGAAACGTAATATGGTATCGACGAAGGCAGCCAGGCGCCCAGACCGTTACGCCAATGCTCCGCAAACATTTTATGAATGGCCGAATCGAAATACAGAAACCCCAGGCACACGACTACCGGAAGGTAATAAGCCAGCCGAGAGACCTCGGCTTTGGGATATTGAGAATAATGCACGAAAGGACGCGACAGTTTCCGTCTTAATGTGTCGATGGCAAACGCTTTGTCCACCGGCAGAAAGATCAGAAAGAAATTGGCGCCGATCATGAACGGATCGAAGCCGCCGTCGAAATCGCGATGCATCGGAGTGAAATTCACGAAAACGAGCCAAAACACATAATTGGCGATCAAAGCCTGATGGCAGCGATAACCGACGGCGACGCTAAGAGCAACTACAGCCCAGAAACAAATGAACAGATAGATCATCGGAAATTCGACATCCAAATATGGAATCGGATCGAAAATCAGATGATTGAAATACAGCAAAAAGAGCGTCTCTTGCAGGGTGACCAATCCGAACAGCATTCGAAAAAGCCCCAATCCGGTCGCCGGCGCCCGTTGCTGAATAAGAGTGTAAATTCGATTATAAAGTAACTGATACATTAAACGGATAGACGAACAAAAAAAGCACTGATTATAAGGAATTTAGCTGCCAAAAAATTGTTTTACATCAATTCTGCGCTGAAAAAATACCGGGCAATAAAAAAGGCCGTTGCCGGAAAACCGGCAACGGCCTTTTGAAATACATCAAAGCTGTTTTAGCTTATTCTTCGTCTTTAGGCTCAGAGAAGACCCATTTTACGAAAAAGTACCCTGCAGCGATAATTACAACCGCTCCGATCATACCTGATGGTTCTTTTAACATTTCTGTTAAGTCTAAGATCGCTCCCATGAGTGTCCTACCTTTAATAGTTGTTGTAAATAAATGTGCCTAAACAATGGCATCCGAGGTCCTTATGTTACTTCAGTAACCTGTAAAGTCAAGTAATTCATCTTTATCCTCATTCAGGGCAAATAATCGTAACCATCTTTTGCCCCCTCGAAACCGGCTCTCAACCAGACCGGAACCGACTGTCTAACCAACTTATTTTAATCGACTTTTTTATAAACGACCGGACCTTTTAGATAAATATTCCATGGTATGAGCAAGGCCATGGAATTACCATAAATTTTTTCCGTGCAAGGTCAACACTGACGAACCGTTTTAAATTGGTGCTGCCTAATATTCTCCCACCCCGAAAGCGTAAAACGGACGCGAATATTTTGAAGATGCCGAGCAATATATCCCAAATTGCCTTATGCCCGGAATATGAGTAGTATGAGCATTTATTTGCTTGTGTAACCTATAAAAACAACTAAAGAGGATAAAGAAATGATTGGTGGTATTATAATGGTCCTGGTAGCAATCTGGG
>JBNLEI010000153.1:0-34092 GCA_050304855.1 Methylococcaceae bacterium | reverse complement strand
TCCGCACCCGGGCAGATTTTTTCCATTGCCGATACGCGATAATTCGGCATAAACACCAGTTTGAGTTTGTCGCCTACGTCTGGATCATGGTTAATTACATTAGCGACGTTGTTGATCAACTTAATGCTTTTCTTGGCCATCGCATAACCTGGAGCGGCTTTTCCGCCGATTAGCACACAACGGTTGGTCCAATTTGCAGTATCGCCGCGCTTGATACGGTCATACAAATGAATGACATGCAGAACATTCAAAATCTGCCGCTTATATTCGTGAATTCTTTTGACTTGCACATCAAACAAAGACTTGATATCCAACTCTATATCATGTTCTTGTTTTTTGTATTCGATTAACCTTTTCTTACTACCTTGTTGCAACTCAAACCATTTTTTTCTAAATTCGGCATCCTCGGCGAAGGGTTTCAGTTTTGCCAGTTCGGACAAATTGGTGACCCATCCATCACCGATGGTATCGGTGATTAATTCGGCTAACTCAGGGTTGCATGCCGCCAACCAACGCCTTGGAGTAACGCCATTGGTTTTATTGTTAAATTTATTCGGCCAAAACTCATAAAAGTCCTTAAACAATCCTTCCTGCAACAGTTTTGAATGCAATTCCGCCACGCCATTCACAGAAAAACTGCCAACAATGGCCAAATAGGCCATTCGCACCTGTTTTTCGTGACCTTCTTCAATGATCGACATCCTTCTCATTCTCTCGAAATCGCCAGGCCAGTGTGCGGAAACCTCAGCCATAAAGTGAGCGTTAATTTCAAAGATAATTTCCATCAACCGCGGCAACAAAGCCTGCATCAACCCAACCGACCATTTCTCCAATGCTTCCGGTAACAATGTATGGTTGGTATAAGCCATGGTTTTCCGAGTGATATCCCAAGCCGTCTCCCACTCCAGACCGTGAATATCAATTAGTAACCGCATTAATTCGGCGACGGCGATACTTGGATGAGTATCATTTAATTGGAAACAATTTTTGTCTGCAAACTCTGTGAAATCATTGCCATGCCTACCGACCCAATTGGCAATCACATCCTGCAAACTAGCTGAAGCCAGCAAATATTGCTGCTGTAACCTCAATGCTTTACCGTTTTCATTAGCATCGTTGGGATACAACACCATAGTGATATTTTCGGCGGTATTTTTTTCCGCAACCGATTCGGCATAATCGCCAGCATTAAATTCCTGGAGGTTAAATTCTTCGGTTGCCGTTGCCTTCCACAAGCGCAACGTGTTCACCGTCCCGTTTTTATAGCCGGGGACCGGAGTATCATAAGGCACAGCCAAAACATCATTGGTATTCACCCAACACACCCTGGTACGACCGTGCTCGTCAATATGTGATTCGGTATGACCACCAAACTTCACCCGATGAGTATATTCCGGGCGTTCGATTTCCCAAATATTGCCATTACGCAGCCAATGATCGGGCTTTTCCACCTGTTCGCCTTTTTCAATGGTCTGACAAAACATACCGTATTCGTATCGCAAACCATAGCCAACGACAGGCAACTGCAAGGTCGCACAACTATCAATAAAACAAGCAGCCAAACGTCCCAAACCACCATTACCTAAACCGGCATCCGGCTCTGCCTCTATCAGCTCTTCAAGTTCAAGACCAAGATCATAGAGCGCTTGACTGACAACATCGTTCACTCCGAGATTAAGCATGGCATTGCTGAGCGAACGCCCCATCAAGAATTCCATCGACAGATAATAAGCCGTTCTGCAGTTTTCCTTACGATAGGCGTTGTAAGTATTCTTCCAACGTTCGACTAACCTGTCGCTGATTGCCAAAGATAAGGCCTCGTAGGCGTAGTGAGGCGAACGGCAATTTTCGTCGCGCCCCAAACGGTGACTATAATAATGTTTGAAATCGTTAATAAAATCTTTCTTCGATACCCCTAGCTTAGGCAGCTTGGTAATATCGGGCTTGGGACTGCTTTTCTGAAAGATATTCGTGGGCATAAGCGATACCTGTAGATGTGTTTTTTATTCAGCAGAACCGGAAAAGCCGGAATTGCTCAGGAGATTCTGATTATATCCGGCCTTTTCGGTGAAATTAAGGCAAGTTTGTCAACAGAAACCAAACAATTAATTCAATTTTCCGTGACATTGTTTGAATTTTTTACCGGAACCACAAGGACAAGGTTCATTCCGGCCAACCTTCTTTCCTTCCCTCACAAAAGGTTGCTCCGGCGCAGCTTCAGGATCTGCCACCGGCAACGGATCTGTTTGCGGGTCTTCTAGCATCGGATTAGCTTCGGCATGTTCAAAATGCATTTCCTGAGGCGCCTGGCGCTGCTCGTCGATAGCTTGGACGTCTTCTTCCTGATTAACCTGTACCTTAGCCAAAATACCCACCACTTCGTACTTGATATGGTCGAGCAACCCCGCAAACATTTCAAACGCTTCTCGTTTATATTCTTGTTTAGGGTCTTTTTGGGCATAGCCTCTGAAATGAATCCCTTGACGCAATTGATCCATGGCTGCCAAATGCTCTTTCCAGCTATTATCCAACACTTGCAGCATTACTGATTTTTCAAAATGCCTGAATACTTCTGGCGTAATCTTCTCTTCCTTCTCCTTGCTGAATTGCTCCATTCTATCCACAATCAACTTGCGCAAATTTTCTTCGTGCAATGAATGATCCTTGTCCAGCATCTCACGAAGCGGCATATCCAAATTGAATTCCTGACGCAAATGATCTTCCAAACCTTTGATATCCCATTGCTCTTCCATCGTTTTCGGAGGAACATATTGCGTAATGACGTTGTTGATCACATCTTCCCTGATCGCAGTAATGGTTTCACTAATATCATTAGCTGCCATCAATTCATTGCGCCGAGCATAAATCACTTTACGCTGGTCGTTGGCCACATCGTCATAGGCCAGAATTTCTTTACGTATATCGAAATTGCGCCCCTCCACTTTGCGCTGGGCATTTTCTATGGAGCGAGTGACCCAGGGATGCTCGATGGCCTCACCTTCTTGCATACCCAACCTTTGCATCAAGCTGGCGACGCGTTCGGAGGCAAAAATACGCATCAGATCGTCTTCCAACGACAAATAAAACCTTGTGGACCCGGGATCCCCTTGACGACCGGAACGTCCTCTTAACTGATTATCGATCCGTCGCGACTCATGTCGCTCTGAACCGATTACGTGTAAACCGCCGCTGGCCAACACCTTTTCATGACGATCCAACCAAGCACCGCGGACCTTTTGTTTTTCCTCTTCGGTCGCATCTTCTCCCAGTGCCTTAAGCACTGCTTCCAGGTTTCCACCCAAGACGATATCGGTTCCGCGTCCCGCCATATTGGTCGCTATCGTCACCGCCCCGGGCATACCCGCCATTTCGACAATATGTGCCTCGCGTTCGTGCTGTTTAGCATTCAGCACTTCATGTTGAATATTTTCCTTTTTCAGCATCGCTGAGATCAATTCGGACTTTTCGATAGAAGTCGTACCCACCAATACCGGCTGACCACGTTGAACGCAATCCCTTATGTCCTCAACCACCGCGTTAAACTTTTCCCGAGCACTCAGATAAACCTGGTCGCCTTTATCTTCTCGAATCATCGGCCTGTGAGTGGGGATGACGACAACCTCAAGACCGTAGATCTTATTCAGTTCGAAAGCTTCGGTATCGGCAGTTCCTGTCATGCCGGACAATTTTTCGTAAAGCCGAAAATAATTCTGAAAAGTGATTGAGGCCAAAGTCTGGTTTTCATTTTGAATCGGCACGCCTTCTTTGGCTTCAACCGCCTGATGCAAACCTTCCGACCAACGTCTGCCTGTCATCATTCGACCGGTAAATTCGTCGACAATGATGATTTCATTATTGACGACAACGTAATCAACGTCTTTTTGGAAAAGCACATGCGCGCGAAGCGAGGCATTCAGATAATGCATCAAACGGATGTTGGCTGCATCGTAAAGACTAGCACCTTCTTCCATCAAACCATGCTCGACCATCAGGCGCTCTACTCGCTCATGACCTTCTTCGGTCAAAAAAATCTGACGGTTTTTCTCATCGACAAAATAGTCGCCCGGCATTTTTTCCTGCTTCTCCGGATCGTCGACTTTTTCCTGTCGTGTCAGGAACGGAATAATGGCATTGGCTTTTAGATAAACCTCGGTGCTTTCTTCGGTCGGTCCGGAAATAATAAGCGGAGTCCTAGCTTCGTCGATAAGAATCGAATCTACCTCGTCAACGATAGCAAAACTAAGATCACGCTGAACTTTCTGGTCGAGATTGAACGCCATATTGTCGCGTAAATAATCGAAACCAAATTCGTTGTTAGTGCCGTAGGTTATATCGGCCGCGTAGGCAGCTTTTCGTTCGACATGCCCCATATCACTGACAATGACACCGGTAGACAAACCCAGGAAAGCATACAGTTTCCCCATCCATTCGGCATCACGTCTGGCAAGATAATCGTTCACCGTCACCACATGCACACCTCTGCCAGGCAATGCATTTAGATAAGCCGCCAACGTCGCCATCAGCGTTTTACCTTCACCGGTTTTCATTTCGGCGATTTTGCCGTCGTTCAAAACCATCCCACCTATGAGCTGAACATCGAAATGACGCATACCGAAAACCCGAGTAGATGCCTCTCGGACAGCGGCAAACGCATCAGGAATCAAGTTTTCCAGTTTCTCACCCTGCTCAAGACGATTACGAAACTCTTGTGTTTTTGCCCTTAATTCATCATCAGACAGTTTTTCATAGGCAGCAGCCAGCACATTAACTTTTTTTACCAGCTTCCGTTTTTTCTTTATCAGCCTGTCATTACGGCTGCCAACAACAAATTTAACCAGCTTACCCAGCATGTTTTTTTCCGGTGAGATTTACTAAAATATTGATTCAAATCCGAAGATTATATACTGTATTGGGATTCAGTGACCAGACAAAAGCCGTCATAGACGTTTAAATTAAATTACATAATACCGAATGTCGACGGATAAATATCCCTGATTTCATACAAAAAAGACACCATTTCCACTTAAAGAACTTTCAAATATCGGCAACTCGGAGCCGCCTCTTCAGGTTTTCGAATTAAATCGAGAAAGCCCGAAGCAGTCACTCTTTGATTTCCGTTTACGTCAACAACCTGAACGATTGCAATAACGCCTGGCAAGAAAAAAAATCAACGGTTTTTGCCAGTATTAATAACTCCCTACACTCTGCCCACATCACCATCTATCTTTTACTTAGACTTGTGACATAAGCAGCGATTGCAAGCTGGCGGTTTTCAGCAGAATTTGCGGCATTACCGCTTGAATATCGACAAACGACCAATCACCCAAGTACCTAGCAATCCGGAAGCGCTAAAGACACTAACTATTTGTTCATTGACCGAACGAAAGCCAGCAATTGCGCCCATTGAAGCAAAAACCTTAGCGGCAGTAGCTATCTTAACGAAATTCACCCAACCGAATAAAACAATTGTAATAAATTGATTTATATAAATATTTTACCAAATCCGGAGCATATACCTACTGCCGACCAGATAAAAATCAGACATTAACGCGCTGAATCTTTCTATTCTCTGTGACGCAGCGAATAAGCCATGTATAATGGCTATCCAATATAGCTCAGGTATTCATTGCAAGCCTAACCAGTCTTCAATCGGAGCAACACCCGTGTTTTCCGTTACCCGCTTTATTAATTTTTTTTCCACTATGCCAGTGAAAACCGGCACGTTATTTTTAGCAAGAGAACATTATGTCAGATTTAGTAGAAGGCACCGTCAAATGGTTTAACGATGAGAAAGGTTTCGGCTTTATTGAGCGGGAAGGATCCAAAGACGTATTCGTCCACTTTAGCGCCATTAACGGCAATGGACGTAAAACCTTGAAGGAAGGTCAGCGCGTAACCATGGAAGTGACGATGGGACAAAAAGGGCCGCAAGCAGAAAACGTTACTGCTTTATAAAGCCCGCCCGCAACTTTGACATTAGGCGGAACGGGTAACCGTTTCGCCAAGAAATCCCGGACAGTCTCTCATTTATACTGACTGTCCGATCCATTAGCCTATGGGCAACCAGTTACACCAACTTGCCCCATAAGTCGTGTTCGTCCGCCTCTTCAAGTTCAACCTTTACCAACTCGCCGACTTTAAGCTGCGTAGCACCATCGATAAATACTTGGCCATCTATTTCCGGCGCATCGGCCTGACTACGGGCAACAGCGCCTTCCTCGACTACTTCGTCAATCAGCACCGTTTCGGTTCGCCCAATCCGCCGCTGTAAGCGCGCCGCACTAATTTCCGCCTGACGAGCCATAAAGCGCGCCAATCGTTCTTCTTTAACCGCTTCCGGTAAGGCTCCGGGTAATTGATTAGCCTCCGCTCCTTTAACAGGGGAATAGGCAAAGCAGCCGACGCGATCCAATTGAGCGTCCGTTAAAAACTGTAATAGTGTTTCAAACTCCGCTTCTGTCTCCCCGGGAAAACCTACTATAAAGGTACTGCGAATCGTAATATCCGGACAAATTTTCCGCCAGGCTTGAATTCTCTCCAGGTTATTTTCGGTGGCGGCCGGCCTTTTCATCAATTTCAAAATACGGGAATCAGCATGTTGAAACGGGATATCCAAATAAGGCAAAATCTTGCCTTCCGCCATTAACGGAATGATTTCATCGACATGTGGATAAGGGTAAACATAATGCATTCTGATCCAAATACCCAATTCTCCCAATGCCGCCGCCAAGTCGCGAAATTGCGTTTTCACTTCCCTGCCTTTCCAGCTTCGACTCTGATATTTCAGATCCAATCCATAGGCACTGGTATCCTGCGACACCACCAATAATTCTTTAACACCTGATTGGACCAGCCGTTCTGCCTCAAGCAAGACTTCATCGACCGGACGACTGACCAGATTGCCGCGCATCGACGGAATGATGCAAAAAGTGCAACGGTGATTACAACCCTCTGAAATTTTCAGATAAGCGTAGTGTTTGGGCGTGAGCTTAATACCTTGCGGTGGAATCAAGCTGGTAAAAGGATGATGCGCCGGCGGCAAATGCTCGTGCACAGCATCAACCACCTCGTCGGTGGCATGTGCACCGGTGATTTTCAATACTTGCGGGTGCCGTGCCAAGATCTCATCCTGTCTGGCGCCTAAACACCCGGTAACGATCACCTTGCCGTTCTCCGCTAGCGCCTCGCCAATACTATCTAGCGACTCTTCGACGGCAGCATCGATAAAACCGCAGGTATTAACGATCACCAAATCGGAATCCTGATAGTTCGGAGCAATTTGATAGCCCTCCATACGTAAACGAGTCAGAATTTGTTCACTATCGACCAAGGCTTTAGGACACCCCAAACTGATAAACCCGACACGGGGATTACTCATGACAATCTCTCAAACTAAATTAAAAGTTAAATTCTACCGCCACTCTTATTCGGATTCCGAAACTCAGAATGACAAAGACACATTACAAACAGGTCGGCGGCTTAGGCAAGCCGGCACATTTGCAGGCGAATTTCAGCGGACCACTCGGAAACAGTTTATGCAAATAACGACTGTTGCCTTTTTCCTCGCCCAGTTGATTGCGGATCGCTTTAGTGAAAACACGGCTATTGGGTAGATGTTTAAAGCGCTGGTAATAATCGCGGATAAAAGTCAAAATTTCCCAATGCGCATCGGTAATAACGATTCCGTTCGACTTGGCAATCGCGTAAGCCACCTGTTCATTCCATTGCCGGTAATCGCAGAGAAAACCTTCTTCGGTTGTCGGCAATTCAATCCCATCGACAATCAACGCCATGTTTTAATGACCTTGTTTTTAATGGTCAGCTCCACCAGCTCCGGATAGTCGATCACCTCAACTCCGCAAATCAATTGCCCAACATCGATACCGTTTACCTCCAAATCGTCTTTTAAAACATGTAATCGAGTGTTTTGAGCCATCAAACGCCTCAATTCACTAGAAACACCGTGCTCAGAGAAAGTATTCCAAACGGCTTTCTCATGAAAAACCACGTCATCGCTGCTGTCGATTCGTTCCAGAATAGCCAATGCAACCGGTGATTGAAAAATCAAATGTAACATCATTCAACGTGAGTCAACTTTAAACCCACGATCCCGACAATAATCATCATAATTGAAGCCAGCCTGACCAGTTCAGCCGATTCCTTAAACAAAATAATACCTAGAATAGCCACACCAACTGCTCCCATCCCGGTCCAAACCGCATAGGCCGTACCTAGTGGTAAGGTTTTTATCGACAGCATTAGCAAATAAAAACTGGCGCCTCCGGAAATCATCGTGACGATACTTGGCCACAATTTGGTGAAGCCTTCGTTATATTTGAGACTCAAGGCAAATATAATCTCCGAGCAACCAGCGCTGAACAGTAAAAACCACCCCATAAAATCCCCTTTTAACATGCATAAAAAGGGCAAGTATTCTACAATATTAATGTTGAGCTTTCTGGAATATATTTGTTCGATCTATGGAAAACGACTCCGAATATTACATTAAAAACCCTAAACAGATCCAAAGCCATCTTAGCCAGTTGTTCAAAAAAAACTGTTTGATTTCGGCTCACTTCGGCGAAAAAAACGATTCGTTTATCACCACCATACTCGAAATCGATTTCAAAAATAATCTGTTGGTGCTTGATTACGGTCCTAAGGAATACTTAAACAAGCAATTACTGAAAGCTCCGAAACCCGAATTTCGCGCCGAATTCGAGGGCATCAAAGTCGCCTTTAACGGGGAAAAAATAAACAAAACCCGGAATAACGGTCAGGTGGTTTTTACCATGCCGATCCCTTCCATGATTTTTTGGATGCAGCGCCGTAAATATTACCGGGTAAAAACGCCGTTATCTCATGATAGTTACTGTGAAATTATATTCCATAATGAAGAAGAAAATACGGAGCAAACCGTCCGGTTGAAATTGTTGGATATCAGTATTTCTGGCTTTTCTATACTTAACGATCAACTGGAGCTTTCCAGCGAATTGATTCCTACCAGCGTCTTTGAGAACTGTTTGCTGCATTTAACCAACGAAGGTAGCGAAACCATTTCCTTTGCCGTCAAAAACAAATTCAATCTGCGCTCTGACAAGCCGGAAAAAGGCCAACGTATCGGCTGTGTATTTACCAAAATGACTTCCGCTTGCGAATCCCACATTCAACGCTACATGCAAAACATAGAACGGGAACTCAGGAACGTACTTTAAAGTTAATTTTCCAATTATGTCATGCTTCAAAAATCAATCTCCGCCTTTAAGTACATCAGCCGATTGGTCTGTTCAGCCTGTATCGGAGGGTGTTTACAGATAATTGAATAACGAAAGATTCTGAACCCGAGCAAATGCTTGTTGTGCCGCTTGCAGCGCCGTATTTTGAAGATTAAACCGACTTATGGCTTCGGCATAATCCAAATCCCTGATTTCCGATAATGTGGACTCCATATCCACAGTGAATTTTTCATTCTGGATTTCCTGGTCCTCAAGCGCATGGACTCTGGCCCCAACACTGGTTCGGGCTTTTAACAAACTTTCCAACCCGGTATCCAAATCGGCTAAAACATCATTAACCGTTCTATCGAAAACCCTACCGGTCTGCCCTTCGGTAAAACCGGCATCCTCCAAAAAGCCGCCATCGACAGGGTTAATCGTCACCGCAGAAGCAAGACCACTACTAACCGCCTGAAATTCCAACGGATTGGAACCCGGCACGATAACGACCTGGTTCAGCAAAGGTGATGCGTCGATTTGTGCTTGAATATCGGTAACTAAGGCGTTCAAATCCGCGTGAGCCGCATTCAATGTAATCACAGCCTGAGAACCGTCCTCTGTCACCAACTCGAAAGACGAGGGCGTCACATTATAATCGGTCGGAAAAGACAAATTATTGCTGCCTGTAATCACTCCGCTCAAGTCGATGCCGGTTCCGTAATCACCGTCACTAAAACCGAAATCGGTTAAAAAACTGCCGGCTCCCGCCGTAATTTCAATCCTGGAATTACGTCCCTCGGTTAATGAAACAAATTCGAGTTGATTGCCATCTGCGATCGCCTGCATATTATTGCCGGCCAATTGGACGTTAATCGCCGTTACAACCTCGTCCAGACTTTCATACTCGGCATTCAATGATACCGTCACGACATTGCCCGCATCGTCTGATAGGTCGAATGACGTCGCCGCTGTGGAATAATCAACACCATAACGTACAAAACGACTTCCGCTAATCGATGCCTGCGGAATATCGTATTCGTTGGCCAAAGCTTCCGATAACGTCTGAAGCGTATCCATAATGCTTCGGCGGTCAATTGAATCACCGTTAAAAGTCGCATCGCCCTCCTGGCTTACGGTACTGACAAACTGGAATACATCGGAACCCAAATCGCCGTCGGCTACACGCCGCTCCGGTGCGATATCCAATGTCCTTTGATTCACCCCGCCTTGATAGACGTAAGCATTGGCGTCGCCGCTCCAAGCGAAAGGCGGCACGTCCGATAAATCTCCGGAAAAAATGTACTCGCCGTTGGCATTTTTCGTATTAGCGATACCAACCATGTTGTCGAGTAATTGATCAATCTCAAACTTGATCGATAGTCGATCATCGGAATTAATCGGAGCGTTCAACGCCTGTATCGTCAATTCTTTAGCCCGATAAATGACATTTTCGGCGCTTTCCAGACTGGCTTCTTCAATATTCAGACGTGATCGGGCAGTCGCGATGTTATCTTGGTATTGCGCTGTTTTATCGATACTTTCTTGTAAATCCAATGTTCTGGTTGCGGCCACCGGGTCATCGGCGGGTGTCAAAACACTGACACCGGTCGACAACTGCATTTGAGTTTTGGTTAATTTCGCTTGTTGCGCAAGCATGGAATTGACTCCGAGCTGTTGAGTCCAAGCCGTCGAAATTCTCATACCGCCTCCTATTATCTCAATCCGCCTAACAACGAATCAAACAGTGTATTGGTCACCGCTACCAGCTGCGCGGCAGCCTGATAAGACTGTTGGAACTTGATCAGGTTGGCCGCTTCTTCGTCCAAATTGACGCCCGATACTTCGCTCCACGACTCCTTAGCATTATTCAGCAGCGTCTCTTGAGCGGATGAACTGACTCTGGCTGCGTGCGCTAACGTACCGATTTCCGAAACCATCTGTCCGTAAGCGTCTTGAAAAGTAGCGTTGCCTCCCAGCATACCCATTTTATTCTCCAATTCTGCTAAAAGCAGCGCATTTCTGTTATCGCCGGGCATCGGACCATTAATCACCGATACGCCGTCCACATCGATATTAGTCGCTGCCGCGATTTCTCTTGGATCGGTTATGTTGACGTTAATTTCCTGTGCAGCGAAATAAGCCGGCCGGATTAAAAATGAATCACCGGGAACCAGCCCTGCAAAAGCAATCTCTATGCCCGGCAGGGTATCGGTACCGCCAGCAACAAGATTACCTCCCACTACCGATAAATTGATCGATGTATTATCACTGATTCGGGTCAGGGTATAACTCGGGCCCGCCCCAACGTCGAGCTGATAATCACTGGCGTCGATGTTACTAATATTAGTTGGATCAAACGTGACCGTAATCGAGCCGGTATTGGAAGGATCCGCAGTCACCGGCACACTCCCGACGCCGGAGAAAAAAGCCTGCCCCGGGTTTCCATCCAAATCGTAGCCGGCCTGATGAATTTCATTAAACTCCATAGCCACACTGGCGGCAACCGCCCCCAATTTTAGCTGAGCAGGATCCAGAACTTCGTCGCGAAACCTTATGATTCCGGACAATTCGCCGCCGCTTATTTGATTGGTCATGATCTGCAAATCACCACTCGGTTGCTTCAATCCGATCTCCAAGTGAAAAGGATCCAGTTCAGCCGGCTGAGTGGCCAGTTGACTGTAAGTGCCGTCCAACACCAGTGACTGCCCCTTACCGATAAAAACACTCACCATATTGCTTTTACTCGGAACAACCGCCACATCGACCATTTCGGCTAATTGATTCAACACACGATCTCGCTCATCCATCAAGTCATTAATCTGTTGTTCGCCAGTAGGACGCCCATACTCCGCTGCAATCCGTAAATTTAAATCGGCAATAGAGGCAGCGTAAGAATTGATGTTATCAACCATCACATTCATATCCTGGTTGACCTGAGAACGCAATTCGGTAAAACGGCCGTTCATAGTGTCAAAGCGTTGAGTCAAAATTTCCGCTTCCGATAACAACACCTGACGTGCCGGAATCGACGCCGGATCATTAGCTACCTCGTTAACAGCATTAAAAAAGCTTTTAATGGCCGGCGACATGCCGGTGGTCGGATCGGCCACCAGATTATCGACCTGAGCCGACAGCTGCTGATAACGATCCGCATCACCGAATGCCGAAGTACTGGAGCGCAATTGATTGGTAATGAACTGGTCGTAACTGCGGGCGATATTTTCTATCTTAACCCCATTGCCGACATAGCCGGCACCGATGTATTGCGCCGGCATCGTACCCAATTCGACACGTTGGCGACTGTAGCCTTCCGTATTGACATTGGCAATATTATGACTGGTCGTATCCAGCGAACGTTGAAAGGCCATAAGCCCTGATACCGCTGTCCCCAATATTCCACTAGCCATTTTGATACCCTATCTCAATTTGAACCAAACTGTGTTGCTATACGTAAACCTCGCCGACCGGATCATTTCATCGCTACCACGTCAGCACTGTTATTTTGCATATCACCCTGATAAATACGTATTACTTTGGAGGCATACGACGGATCGGTTGCATAGCCTGCCTGTTGCAATTCATACATATATCGTTCCGGTTTAGCCGTCATTCTTAAGGCGTTACCGTAACGCGGGTTGGTTTTGATGAAGTTGACATAATCTTCAAAGCTGTCTTGATAAGAATCATAAGCCCTAAAAGCCGCCATTTGCTTTCGGCCGATACCTTCTTCAAATTCCAGTGTCGTTTTTCTGGCTTGTTTTCCATGCCACGATTTATCCGCTTTAATGTTGAACAAATTAAAGCTGCTGCTACCATCGCTGTGCTTGATAACCGACTTCCCCCAACCGGTTTCCAATGCCGCCTGTGCCAGCAAAATTCCCGAATCGACACCCAGCTCGGCCGCCGCTTGCTCGGCATAAGGCCGCAATTGTTCGATAAACTGCTGTTTACTGGTAATCGCGTAAGAGACATTGCTTTTTTCGACTTTCTGTGGCGCTTGCTCATCTGTTGCCTCTTGAATTTGCAGGTCGCTCGGCTTTGCCGGTCGAATTCCGGCTGCTGTAGCAACCGATCGCTTCAAATAATCTTCCGCGTTCATTTTTTGCCGAACACCGTCTTCGTCGGGACTTAATTGCCTGGCTATCAATTCAGCCAGGCCGATACCAGGCTCGCCGGCAAGGTGAATAGCCAGCTGCTGATCGTACATATCTCGGTAAAACTCGCTTTGGTCGCTATCCAATATCCCGTCGGACAACTTCGCTTGTCGCATGCTCTTCAACACCATATTCAGAAAAATCGATTCAAACTGCTTGGCCACTTCCTTGATCGCTTCCGGACTGTTATTTCTCGCATCCGTTTTTAATTTAGCCAAACCGTTAAAATCGGTATAAACATCGGCGTGTTGTACATTTAGCATCGCGATCACCCACCTATTAGATAACAATCAACTCCGCGCGCAACGCCCCGGCGGATTTCAAAGCCTCGAGAATTGCGACTAAATCGCTGGGAGCGGCCCCGACATCGTTAACCGCCTGAACAATCTCATCCAAAGTCACACCGGGATTGAAAACGAACATATGACTTGCCCCTTCTTCCTCGACCTTGATTTCCGATTGCGGCGTTACCACAGTTTGGCCGCCCGACAACGGCGCCGGCTGACTTACCTGAGGATTCTCGCTGATGGTCACTGTCAAGCTGCCATGCGAAACGGCGGCTGGCTGAACTCTGACTTTACTGTTGATAACGACGGTGCCGGAGCGCGAATTGACAATAACTCTAGCCGGGGCGTCATCAGGCAATACTGTCATATTTTCGACCATCGATGCGAAAATAACACGTTGCGATGGATCCGCCGGCGCACTGACTTTAACGGAAGTCGCATCCATTGCCATCGCGGTATTCGGCCCCAACACCCGGTTGATTGCCTCCACCATGCGGTTAGCGGTTGTGAAATCGGCATTATGCAAATTAAAAATTAATGCATTACCTTGAGCAAACGGGCTTGGCACGCTACGCTCTACCGTTGCGCCATTGGGAATTCGACCGACAGTCGGATTATTGACAGTGATTTTCGAACCATCCTGACCGGATGCGCTTAGGCCGCCAACCACCAAATTTCCTTGGGCCACGGCATAAACATTGCCATCCGCCCCTTTTAACGGACTCATCAACAATGTGCCACCACGCAAACTTTTAGCATCTCCGATCGAGGAAACGGTAACATCAATCATTTGACCAGGCTTCGCAAATGGCGGCAATTCAGCATTGATTGCCACTGCCGCGACATTTTTTGCCTTTGGATCGACGCCGGGCGGCAAAGTCATGCCGAGTCGAGTCAACATATTGGTTAAGCTTTGCCCGGTGAATTTGGTTTTATCACCGGATTTAGGCAAACCTACCACCAAACCGTAACCCACCAACTGATTGCTTCTCACTCCGGCAACGGATGCCAAATCTTTAATCCGCTCAGCTTGCGCCAATTCCGCCAACATTAACAACGCTGTAACCACACTAAGTAACTTTTTCATCCTTTTCTCCTTCAAAATGGAAACAACGGACTCAAGAAAAATCTGGCGAACCAGCCTACTTTGCTAGAATCCGCCACAGAACCATCACCGGTATACATAATGGTCGGATCCGCTACCTTCGTGGACGGAACAGTATTATTGACGCTGATATCCTGCGGTCTGACGATGCCTGACAAGCGGACGTATTCGCTGCCGTCATTCAAAGTCACGCGTTTCTCGCCGCGTATTTTCAGATTGCCGTTGGGCAATACGTCCACGACGGTGACTGAGATGTCACCGGTCAAGCTGTTGCTTTGACTAGCCTGACCTTCCCCCTGGAATTCATGCGACGAGGACATGCTGGTTTGCAAATCATGACCTAACAGCGCCTGGCTGGCGACGCCCCAGAGAGTCGGGGCACTAACCGAAATCGAGTTGTCCTTAGTCGCATCCAGATCCGCTCTTTTCCGCGCTTGGGTTTTTTCTACCAAGGTGACGGTCAAAATATCGCCCACACGTCGTGCTGCATGATTTTCGAATAAGCGCATATCGTATCCCGATTGATAAATAGCGCCGTTGCTTTGCATCGGCGGTCTTAAATCTGCGGGTTGAACCGGGCTGAAGTCAGGGTCCCGTTTCGGCAAAGTGTCGCAACCGGCCAAAACCGCTAACAGCACAATTGCTAAACCTAATTTAATAATCATCGCTGCTCTCCTAATCAGAGCTGCTGAGTCACAAAAGACAGCATCTGATCGGTCGTCGAAATCGCCTTGGAATTCATTTCGTAAGCCCTTTGGGTTTCGATCATATTCACCAGCTCTTCCACAACATTCACGTTGGAAGTTTCCAATGAGCCCTGAAACAAAGCTCCATATTCCTCTTCCCCCGGGGTACCGATAATCGGAGCCCCACTGGCTACCGATTCACGAAACAAATTTTCTCCAATGGGTTCTAAACCGGTCGGATTAACAAAATCGGCCAATTGAATTTGGCCCAATTCGACCGGCGTCGGATTGCCGGGTTGTAATACCGAAAATGTTCCGTCACGACCAATCGTAATACTGATTGCGTCCGCCGGAACGGTAATAGCGGGCTCCAGTTCTAACCCTCCGGAAGTGACTACCTGGCCGTCGGAATTAAGTTTAAACGAACCGTCTCGAGTGTAATTGATATCGCCGTTTGGCATCAGGATCTGAAAAAAACCACGTCCGCTGATGGCGACATCAAGCGAGTTTTCAGTTTGCAGAATATTACCCTGTGTATGCAACTTCTCGGTAGCAACCGTTCTAACACCCGTCCCCAACTGCAAACCTGATGGTAATTGAGTGTTTTGTGTAGACTGCGCGCCAACTTGGCGAATATTCTGGTAAACCAAGTCTTCAAACAAAGGCCGGGATTTTTTAAATCCTGTGGTATTAACGTTGGCAAGATTATTGGAGATAACCGCCATTCTGGTTTGCTGGGCATCCAAACCTGATTTGGCTACCCAGAGTGCTCGTTCTGTCATGATGCCCTCCTGATGACATTTTTTTGTCTTATCAGGAATTAAGCATTTTTTATGCCATCTGCATTAATTTTGCCGAGACTGATGAATTTTCGTCGGCATTTTTCATAACCTTGGTTTGCAATTCAAAATTGCGTGCCAATTCGATCATATCGACCATTGCCGCAATCGCGTTGACGTTACTGCCTTCAAGCGCACCTTGAATAATGCTGACATCGGCATCCGCCGGCAAGGGTTCCCTTTGCTTGGAATAGATCAAACCGTCATCGCGTTTTTCCAAATCGTCGACATTCGGTTTGACTAATTTGATTCTATCGACCACCACCAGGGTGGCAGCATTCTGCCCCTGCGGCACAACACTAATCGTACCATCCCTGCCAATTTCGATTTTATCTGCAGGCGGAATCGCAATAGGACCGTCTTCGCCTAGAATTTGCAAGCCGGTGCCGGTCTGCAGTAAACCTTCGGGAGTCACTCGCAATTCGCCCGAGCGACTATAAGCCTCGGCTCCATCCTTTCCATCAACAGCCATCCAACCATCGCCTTTGATCGCAACATCCAATTCACGACCAGTCGTCTGGATCGGTCCCATACTGAAATCGGTACCCGGCCTTTCGGCCATGGCATACACTCTACCCGGATAACCCGGACCGAAAACCGGCATTGCACGGAATTGCTCGAAATCCGACTTAAATCCGGTGGTCTGAGTGTTTGCCAAATTATTGGCATTTGACGTTTGTGCCAGCAGAGTCTGCTTGGCGCCGCTCATCGCGATATAAAGACTTCGATCCATAGCCGCTCTCCTCTTAATTAAATATTAAGAATGGTTTGCATGATGGTATTTTCGGTCGTAATCGTCTGTGCGTTGGCCTGATAGGCTTGCTGTGCCACGATTAGATTCACCAATTGCGCCGAAATATCAACATTGGACGCTTCCAAAGAACCGGATTGGATCAATCCAAAATTATTAGCCCCTGGCTCGCCAGCAACCGGCTCACCGGAATTGGCATTTTGCCCCCAAGTGGTATCTCCCAATTTGGATAACCCTTGAGGATTGGAGAAACGAGTCAAAGCCACTTGCCCCAATGTTTTCGAGCCCCCGTTACTGAAACGGGCAAAAATCACGCCTTCATCGTCGATATCGATGCCGGTCAGCTGGCCGGCAGGCAACCCGTTTTGCTGCAAGGTATTCACACTGAATTTTTGTTTGTATTGCGTCGTACCGAAATAACTAACCGGGGTAATGTCGATATCATCGGCTCCCGTTGGTGGATCAATCGCTTTAGGAACCAAATCAACCAGACCGTCGACAATGCCGGCACCGTCCACCGGATAACTCAAATTACCCGCTGAATCGAATTGCAGCGTTGCAAAATCGGCTGGCGGCGCACCCGCCACTTGAACCAAGTCGGCAGCATCATTTCCGTCCATGTAGTGATAGACCTGCCAAGTCGGAACCGGATCGGGACCGCCGGTCAAATCCGGCTGCAAGCCCCGATTGACAAAGTAAGTCGTCAAGATATGGGAGCTACCAAATGAATCGTAAATCGTCACCGACGATTGACTGGCAAAGGAATCGCTGACTAGTGGATCAAAGGGTGGTAGTCCGGCAGAAGGTGCATCGGCATTCAGGTTCAGCGTCATTGAAATCCGATCCGTCGCTTCCGGTTGACCGGAAATCGTATTAATCTGGATCGTTTGCAAAACCCCCGTACTAAAACCGTCCTGCACTGTCGTCCCATTGGGTCGATAAGCCAACATGGCCTGCCCCTGATTGTTGACGATATACCCGTCTTTATCCAGTTTGAATTCACCTGCACGGGTATAGACCCTATCGTTGATATCGTTAGGATCTGAACTCACCGCCAACGTAAAAAATCCTTCACCACTAATGGCGAGATCAAGGCTGTTGTCGGTAAACTGCAAATTGCCCTGGTTAAACTGTTGAGCAACATTAGCCACTCTAACACCCGCACCCGGTGTAATGGCACTGACACCGCCTAAACTGGCCGCATAGACGTCAGAGAATTCGGAACGCGATTTTTTATAACCCGTGGTATTGGAATTGGCGATATTGTTGCCTGTCACCGCCAAGTTATTTGATGCGGCATTCAGACCGCTTAACGCTGTAGTAAAAGCCATGTGACACCTGCCTATTTAGAGAATTTGTTTGATCTGATTAAAGTCGACCGAGCCCAATCCGGCCAAATTGACTTGTAAACCGCGGTTGCTAGTGGCCATCGTGACGCTTTCGACCTGGGATTTGATATTAGTTGCCAAAACGGTATTGTTACCGTCTATTTTGGCTTCAACCTGTACTTTGTACACTCCGGGGTCTGCGAACTCGCCTTCCGCCGTCATACCATCCCATTCGAACACCAGATTACCAGCTGACTGACTTCCCAAATCGATTTGCCTCACCACTTCCCCGCTTAATGGATCAATAATTTTGAAGCTGACCTCACTTGAGGCTTCCGGTAATTCGAATTCTCCCGAAATCATACCGCCAGCAGCCAATAATCCTTCGGAAGTCGGCGCCGAAACATAGCGCCCTACTAATCCCGAGGCTTGTAATGCCTGATTGGAACTGATCGATTTTGCAAAATCTTTGAACGACGCTTGTAAGTCCTGTATACCCGAAACCGTGCTGAATTGGGCCATCTGTCCCAAAAACTCACCATTCTCCATCGGTTTTAACGGATCCTGATGAGTTAACTGGGTCGTCAGTAATTCCAAAAACTGCTCCTGTTCCAATTTCTGATCCTTTTTGGCTTCCTTCTCAACCGTTGCCAATCCAAGACTCTTATAGGTATCCACTGCACTAACTGTCATCACTTATCTCCTGTTACTTACTGTCCCATGCGCAAAGTCTGCAACATCAACTGTTTCGCAGTATTCAAAACTTCAACGTTGTTTTGGTAAGAACGCGAAGCAGACATCATATTGGCCATTTCCTCTACCGTATTAACATTCGGCTTATAGATATAGCCTGCCTGATCCGCCATCGGATGATTAGGAGCATACTCCATGACCGGCTCAGCTTGACTTTCGACTACGCCTAGGACATTAACGCTGCTAGCTGCGTTGTTTTTTTCCAGAATATTCTTCAGTTCGGCCGCGAAAACCGGCTGCCTTGATTTGTAAACCTCGTCTATACTGCTGCTGACACTGTTGGCATTGGAAATATTGCTGGCTACCAGATTAAGCCGTAAGGATTGCGCGCTCATTCCACTGCCGGCAATATCGAAAATATTCATCGACGACATTATTATTCTCCTCTGATAGCGGTCATAAGACCTGAAAATTTGCTATTGATAAACCGTAAACTGGCTTGATACTGCACAGCATTTTCGGAATATTTAGCTTGCTCGATATGCGACTCGACGGTGTTGCCATCCAACGATGCATGCTGCGGATTGCGATACATCATGGTCGCACCTAGGTTCTCGCGAGGGGAAGTAAGATGACCGGCTTGGGTTCGCTCCAATCTTTGTGCGGAAGCCGATATGGACTGATTTAGTACCGAACTAAAATCCAAATCACGGGCCTTGTAATTTGGGGTATCGGCATTCGCCAAATTCGATGCCAGTAATTCGCTGCGCTTTTCTCGCAACGTTAATGCTTGAGCATGAACGCCCAATGCATTGTCAAAATTAATAGCCATAATCACACCTCATTTCTTTGTTGCACAAAAATAAGCAGATTACATACCATCAACTATATTCTGTTGTTTTTCAATACATTAAAAAACAACAGACCAAAAGCAGGAGGAAATATCGAATTTTTCCGACGAAAGTTGCCGCTTGTCAATCAAGATCGGCAAAGGTTGGCCGTTGGCAAGCCAACAGACTCCTTAAATTGCAATACTGACCGGATGAATGGATGTGGCGTCGTTAGCATCAACATCGTCAGCCACTTATTTGAGAAGAGAAACAATGCCCCAGGAGAGCAAAGACGTCAAAATATCGACGCAGCAACAAAATCTAAGATGTCGTGAAAAATCTTAAACCCGTCCAAATGGCAGTAAAAACCTATGTATCTTTAGTTGCCAGATACCTTTTGATAATACCGAACACTACCTTTGACAGCCTCAAATTCTTTGAGACCCATCGGCATGGATTCCGTACTGCTGAGAAAAATATAGCCACCTGGTTCCAGCGAACCTGCCATACGCCGAAGAATATCCCGTTTAACCTCATCAGAAAAGTAAATCAACACATTCCGACAAAAAATAACGTCAAAACGTCCTAACACGGAAAACGGTTTTAACAAGTTAAATTGTTGAAACCGCACCCTCTGAGCGATTTCGGTTTTCAGCTTATATCCCTCATGGATGTTTATAAAATAACGCTCCTTCTCTTTCTGCCCGATCCCTCGTGATAAAGCCAAGTCGGAATAGACTGCGTTTTTTGCTTCGGCCAGAACAGTTTCGGAAATATCTGTTCCGATAATCTGAATATTCCTGCCGTTGCCGACAGCTTTAATCGCTTCTTCTGCACACATACTGATGGTGTATGGTTCTTGTCCCGAAGAACACGCGGCCGACCAAACTTTAATCGTACCGATCCGTTGCTTTAACAGTTCGGGGAAAACCGTTTGACTCAAGGCAGTAAATTGCATGCTGTCACGAAACCAAAACGTCTCATTGGTTGTCATGGCGTCGATGACAGCCATTTTAATTTTTTGGGAGGACGGTAATCCAGACTGTAAAGCCGTCACTAAATCGGCAAATGAGCTTAATTCGATTTTCTTCAATATCGGAGAAAGCCTGTTCTGAACCAGATACTGCTTATTCTCGCCCAATACAATTCCACAGGACTGGCTTAAGAAATCGCGAACAGCAATATATTCGCGTTCGGAAATTTCTATCCTGGCCCGGTCTTGATCATTATCGGCAAGCATTCCGAACGTCACCCATTCAATATAAAAAAACTGTGATTTATCGGTTCAAAACGAAACTTATTCCGCATACTGTTCATGATGCCGTTTCAATTGCCGTTGTATCGTTTGAATCAGCTCATCCGGTTCGAACTTTGCCAAAAATTCGTTTGCTCCTACTTTCTGAACCATAGTCGTATTAAACACTCCGCTTAAAGAAGTGTGTAATATCAAATGAATATCCTTCATTTGCGGATCATTCTTGATTTTGGTTGCCAGGGTATAACCGTCCATTCTCGGCATTTCGACATCGGAAATGATCATACTGTATAGATTGGCGATATCCGTCCCTCCCTGAACCAACCCGCTCAAATGTTCCCACGCTTCCAAACCATCCTTAAACATGGCGCATTTGACTCCGATCTGCTCGCACACTTTTTTAACCTGATTTCTCGCCACCATGGAATCGTCTACCACCAAAATCAGATCGTCCCTACCCCCTACTTCCGCATCGATCAGTTCGTTAGAAGCTTCTTCCCTGGCTCCCATCACTTCCTTCATGACCTTTTCCACGTCGATCACTTCAATCAACTCTTTTTCATATTCGGTCACTGCCGTTAAATAACCTCCTTTTCCGGCTCCGCTGGGTGGGGCTTTAACGGCATCCCAACCTATATTAATGATTCTGTCGACCGAATTGACCAGAAACCCCTGAATACCTCGATTGTACTCGGTCACAATAACATAAGAACCGGGACCTCTTTCCAAGGCCGGCAACCCGATCGACATGGACAAATCGAGTACCGGAATAGTTTTTCCGCGTAAGTGTGCAACACCGCAAATCACCGAGTTAGCTTTGGGTATTTGGGTAAGTGGCGGACATTGAATCACTTCCTGAACCTTAAATACGTTGATACCGAAACGCTGCCGCCCCCACAATTTAAACAACAACAGTTCAAATCTGTTGTGCCCGGCCAGCTTGGTTCGCTGATCGACACCGTCCAAAACTCCAGCCATAAAACCCCTCTCAATTGTGAATACTAAGAACGACACAACGCTATGTTTCAGAGTGATATAGAACAATCGCTTGCAACACTTACGTTGTCGAAAAATGACAATTTTTAATTATAACGGCTTTCCTAAAATTTACTTTAGAAATTTAATTGGCCTATTTCCTGCTTCAAAGTATTAAAGACTAAATTTTGACACTGATATGACAAATTCAATAGTTTTACGATTTTCGTTTGTTTTGCTAGCTATTTTCACTCAGAACATGTTTGCCGCTTCGGAGCAACTTCAACCGATTGAATCAATAGAAGCTGCAATCAAGCACTTTATCCATCAGAAATATAAAACAACAACCGATTTTACTTACAGTCATAACCCATTAGATCCACGTTTGCAGTTACCATTATGTGAAAACCCGATAACAATAACCAGCCAAACAGGCTCAATCCAAGCCGGTAGAAACTCAATCGGAATTAGTTGCGATACCGGCAAAAAATGGACCGTTTTCACTGTATTACAAGTTAAAGCCTATAAAAATGTCCTGGTTTTGTCGCAGCCGGTCCGGCGCGGAGAAATCATCGGAAACCGACATCTCACCTTTAAACGTAAAGACATTGCTGACTTGCGTCAAGGCTATTTGACGCATCCGGCTCAAGTTATTAATAAACAGGCAAAACGCCATTTTGCCGCCGGTGCCGTTATTAACAGCGCAAATTTTGTTGAACCCAAAGTGATAAAAAGAGGAGAAAAAGTTAGTATTCAGGCCGTATCACCCTATTTTAATATCAGTATGGCCGGAATTGCTCTGATGGATGGTCGTAAAGGCCAAAACATTCGGGTAAAAAATATAAATTCCAAACGTATCATCCAAGCAACCGTCATTAAAACGGGGCTGGTTTCGGTTAATTAAATGACGAACGGCACTGTTAATCGCTGCTCAAAGGTCATTCCGGCTAGGTTTTCGAAACGATCGACATCCAGCATGCTGCCGACAAAGCTAGGGGCTCATACACGCCCTGTCTGGATAGCTACCGGAATATGTAACAGCAACAGCTGGGCCGCCATTTAATTTTTTTCCGATTTGACTAAAGTTTTTGTTTAGAATGCCGCTAATAGTATTAGAAAACTATATATAGGAATCCGTTATGGCTATTAATCCAATTACCGGCAAGACAAACACTGTTGTTCCTACAACATCACAGGCAAAAAAAGAAAAACCGGAAAACCGACTCGAGACCAATACCCGTCAAGCATCAGATAAGATCGATATTACGGCTGTCGCTCAGGAAATTAAAAGAGCGTTTGAATCCGCTCCATCAACCCCGGTGATCGATAATAACAAAATTGAAGCCGTCAAAGCGGCTTTGCAAAGCGGCAATTATCAAATTAATGCCGACAGCATCGCTGAAAAAATGATTCAATTTGATCGCCCTTTTGACAGTACATGACCATGATAGAAAAAACCTATCCCATAACAGAAAAATTAATCGATAAAAGTTTATCGTTAAGCCAAAGACTTTACGGATTACTCTCAAAAGAAGCCGAAAATTTGAGAACCAAATCTTCACCGGAAACATTAGCCTCATTGGCCAACAGCAAAAAGGAAGTCGTTGAGCAAATGGAGCAACTTTCCAAACAATTATCGCAGGTCATGGCGACAGAAAAGTTATTGTTGAGTCAAACGGACATTAAACGATACTTTGAAATTGCCAGCTCCGCAGGCCTATCCGTTTCTAATTGCCTCAATCATTGGAAACAACTAACCGAAATATCCAAAAAATGTCAGCTGTTGAACGAACAGAATGGTGCGGGAATCGCCTTACTCATCAGACACAATCAACGAGCAATGCAGTTATTGCGAGGTAAATCCCAAACTGCGACGACATACGGCCCCGACGGTTCCACTAACTCAGAACGATTTTCGCAATCCTTATTTTCAGTGTAGACTGTAGAAAGTTAGAAACCATGGTTGCATTCAATGCTAGGAACATTAAAGAACCTGTTCGGCAAAGAAAAAAATAACGAAAAGTCGGATTCGGAAGATGGATATGAGCCTCGCTTGCCATCAAATCCTAATTTCCTGACCGACCCCTATAAAATTAGCAAGTTATTGCAGGATATTGAAAGCGTAGCACCGCTTTGCACAATTACATTCGAAGGCTGCCAGGAAGAATTCAGTTCATCCATTCTGGAAATAAAAACTAACACCCAACAAATTATTCTGGATGAACTAATTCCGGAGCACGGCAACGAGCTCCTTCACACTCAAAAGCCGTTAAAACTCTCCACGTATTACAACGGCATACATTTGGCTTTCAAGCTGAACAAAATACAAATTGGGTCTTCACGCGGTATCGCCTACTATAAGGCCGATTTTCCGCAGCGAATTTACTATCCGCAACGGAGGAAAGCGCCACGCTTGGAAATTTCCTCTATCAATATCCCTTTTTCTGGCATTTCCGGCAAAAACAATAGTTCGATAGGAGGCACAGTCTTTGACTTGTCGCGCACCGGAATCGGCATTTATTTACCTGACAACCGTTCGCGTATTCAAAGAGGAGATACCATCAAAAAGTGCCGTATTGTTCTCGACGAATACCGAATGGAATTCGATATGGCCGTAAGATTTGTAAAAAAAGGCAGTACAAACTCCGTTCAAACAATTATCGGAGGCTATTTCGAAAACCTCTCGAATAAAAGCCAAAACAAATTATCTTTTTTCGTAGCGACATTGGAGAGAGAGGAAATCAGAAAACAAAAGGAATAGCCGGTATTGCATATGTTAAAATATGAACCTTCAAACAACAGCACTGACTTTTAAACGTTATCTGCGGTTTCTTTTGGTTTTTCCAAACCTGGAAAAATACTAATTTAGTTAAGTTTTACGCCGCGTTTTGAGTCACCGACTAAAGATAAAAACAGTGTCCCGATAGCTCAGCAGGATAGAGCGGCCCCCTCCTAAGGGGCAGGCCGGGGGTTCGAATCCCTCTCGGGACGCCATTTAAACCAATAAGTTAAAAAACCAACCAACTGTTAAAACTTGTTTGTGACACACTCCTGGCACAGTTGAAATAAAACACACATCTTCAGCAGTAATAATTCCACAATCATAGTCTAGCGTCGTGGATTAAACATAATGGCAATCTAAAGAAATTGAATTCACAATGACACATAGGCTTTCAAAAATGAATCTGAAAAGAATGCTGAAGCAATGGCCTCAAGCCGTAAGTACTGATGCCGAGGACTTTAGCACCATCCACAATCCCGCTAACGCCGATGCGCAGTCTTGGAACTAACTTAGGTGATGAAGATAATCTCGGAACGATTGTCAAAGATGTTAAGGTATGAGATCCAAGCTGAATTTGCGCCACCTTCCCCGTGAACCGATCAGACCCGATAAATTGGCGAGTTACGAATGGGTGGCATAGGGCAACGGTCATTTACGGGGTTTAAATTACCGCTGCATAGCTAAATCAGTTTGCACTCGCCGTTTTTGTTATTCATGCGCACCAGTTCATGATCAGTAATCGGTTACTGCCCAAACTCCTCCCAATGCCGGGCAAAAAGAGTCTGTTCATCCAGTTTTCGGACCGATATAGGATGTGAGACCCAAGTTAAATTGACAAAATGCCGGGCATTGATGTTTTCCGTTGTAATGTTTCCGCCCCAGGTACCGCAGCTGAGGCTTAATGTATAAGGTAAGCCGTTACGGGAGCTGCCGGCGCCTTCGTTCAAACTTTGGTTGACCATGACGCGGGCGGTTTTGGTAGCTAACGCCAACTGCATAACATGGTCAGGGTTTTGGCTATGTATACCACAGGTATGTCCATGTCCTTGATAGTCGGTAATCGCGTTTACTTTTTTGATGGCATTGTCGATATTGCCCTGATAACGGTATAGAGCCAGAACCACTGAGAGTTTTTCACCTGAAAACGGATGTTCAGGGCCGGTACCGTCTTCCTCGACGATCAAGAATCGTTTATCGTCTGGAATTTTAATACCGGCCATCTCGGCTATGTGCCTGGCCGACTTGGCGATGACCGGTACGGCAGGAATGGCAGCGCCAGGTTCAGGCCACATCAACTGTTGCAGTCTGTTTTTTTCCTCGCTGTTGCATAGATAAGCACCTCTGTCCTGCAGTTCAACCAGCAATTGTTTGTAAATGCTCTCTTCGGCCACGACGGCATTATCGGCCAGACAACTGGTGGCGTAATCGAAGGTTTTGGCGTTGGCGATAGCCTGCGCGGCATCGACAATATCCGCCGTAGCATCGACCACATGCACCGAATTACCCACACCGACGCCGTAAGCAGGCGTGCCGGAACTGTAGGCCGCTTTGACCATAGATTCACCGCCGGTGGCGACAATAATATCGGCTTGGCGCATCAATTCCTGGGTTTTGCTCAAAGAGGGGCGTTCGATCAACTGTACCAGATCGGCTGGTGCATCGGCCTGAACGCAGGCTTCGCGCATATAGTCAACGACCAAAGCCGAGGTCTGCTGTGTACGTGGATGAGCTGCAATGACGATGGCGTTACGGCCTTTAAGTGCCAACAGGGTTTTTAATGGAGGTGTTGCATCAGGGCCGGTAGTCGGAATCAGTGCCGCAACAACTCCGACCGGTTTGGCGATTTTCACTAATCCGCGTTCGGGGATTTCCTCGATCACTCCGACGGTTTTGACATCTGCCATATCTGCCAAGGTACCGATGACACGGTTACGGATTTTTGTCAGTTTGTCATCATAATTACCGAAACCACCTTCATCGACCGCCAACTTTGCAAGTTTCTCAGCACGGTCCTGGCGAACCACCGACCAAGCCACGGCCGTCGTCAGACGGTCGATCTGCTGTTGCGAGTAATTTTCGATAACTTGTTGTGCTTTCCTGGCACGATTAATCAGGCTGTTGATTTCCTGTACAACATCGGGGGTATCATTGCTCATTGTTTTCTCCTCCAAGCGGTAAATGAAGATTCAAAACGCAATGAATTGCGGATTAATGAGTCGGTTTCAGGTTCGTAGAGAGGTCTTTGCCTCGGTTTCATTAATAGAAACAAATTGGCACTAATCGTACGCCGCAAGTAAGCGTATTTATTAAGAATTTTGAAACGCCAGTCACAATAACCAACTCGCCGTGCGTAGAATCATTTGGACCCCAGCCATCTTGTATCCGCCTAGATTTCGCGTAAAACCAATCTGTCAGGTTTAGCAGAAATGCCTCTACGCCTTGGTGAGACAACCTTTTTGCCTTCTTCGCACTAGCGAACTTCCTATTGCCAAACATCCCAACGCCTTCCGAGGTCTATCAGGCCGTCTAGGATTTACAGTAATTGACGCTTGACAAGATCCGGTAAACGATAGTAGATACTAATCTAAATAATAACTTAATGCATTAATTGTTCTGAATTTTTTAATTTGACGAAGAATTCACTAAAAACGCTCAAGGGAAAGGAGGCCGATTTTGATAATCAACAAAAGGTTTCTTCATAATTACAACATGCGGGAAGTGATAAATTCAGTGCAGTGATCGGTTCCAGCCCTCTTTACCCATCCGACATTGTTGTTCTGCGTTCTTGCTTTACCGCTAATTGCAGGAAGGTGTTATGCCATGCACTCAACAAATGATAATCAACCTTTGAGTCAGCAGATAGTTGCCGAAGCTCATCATCCAATCACTCTCGCCGGTTCCAGGCTTGAAGTTCATAATCATATCTGCGCCTTTTTTCATTCCAGGGAGGAAGAATATCCGGTGCTGCTACCATTTATCAAAGAAGGTCTGGATCGTGGGGAAAAAGCGTTCCACGTCGTAGACCCGAAATTGCGTCATGATCACTTGCAATATTTGTCTTCGGCCGGTATCGAAACAGACACGGTTGAACATAGCGGTCAATTGGAATTACGCAATTGGCAGGATGCCTATCTTCTCGACGGTCACTTCGATCAAGAGCGAATGCTTTCGATGCTGCAATCGGTGTTGGATCAAGCCCGGCAAGAGGGTTTCCCTCTAACTCGTTTGATCGCTCACATGGAATGGGCTTTGGAAGATCGTCCTGGGGTCAACGATATTGTCGAATATGAATGCCGATTGAATTACTTTTTGCATCACTATTCAGATCCGGTGGTTTGTATCTATGATCTAGCTCAATTCGGCTCTTGTGTTATCGATATTCTACGTACGCACCCGATGGTAATCATCGGCGGCGTTCTGCAGGAAAACCCTTTTTATGTACAGCCGGATGATTTCCTGATCGCATTGCGCAAACGCGAAAGCCGGAACCTTCAAAGCACTGCCTCGTAAATTCCAGAAAAGCTTTGAATCCGGACAGACAATGCGGGACGGAAGTAACAACATAAAAAGCCTTCAAGGTTGCATCAACGATCTGATCAGCCTAATGGCAATGCCGGCAATATGGGACGGCAGTGATGTGACCAAAGTGGTGGAAACCCTACTTGATGTTCTGTTGCGGATGCTGGGATTGGAGTTTGCCTATGCTCGGTTGGATAGTACGGTGCAATCGTTGGCTACAGAAGTTTGCCGGGTTGCGGATAATCCGGTTTCTGAAATACATATGGCACGTATTACCCAGCCTTTGTCATCTTGGCTGGATGTGGCGAATGCGGCCGAGACCGCGATTTTTTCCAATCCCATCGGTCCGGGTGAAATTTACGCGATTCACGCTCATTTAGGTTTAAACCGCGAGCGTGGCGTGGTGGTTGCGGCCGCCAGCGACCCCGGTTTTCCAAATCGTATTGAACGCTTATTATTCAAAACCGCAGTCAATCAAGTCATCATCGAACTGCAGCGTAATGAAGTTTACGTCGCGCGCACCCAAACGGAAATTGCCGAACAACTCAAGAATCAGTTGCTGGTGGAGAATAGCTATCTCCGTCAGCAGCTACAATTTGAGGACAAGGGAGAAGAGATCATCGGATTAAGCCAAGCCTTGCAAAAAGTATTACAGCATGTGACCCAGGTTGCGCCAACCAAAGCATGCGTATTGATTCAAGGTGAAACAGGAACCGGAAAAGAGTTGATAGCCCGCGCAATTCATCGTATGAGCCGGCGTAACCAATATCCTTTCGTCAGATTGAATTGTGCTGCGATACCGACCGGGTTGTTGGAAGCCGAATTATTCGGGCACGAAAAAGGTGCTTTTACCAGTGCCGCCGGACAACGTATAGGACGTTTCGAACTGGCTAACGGCGGTACGATTTTTTTGGACGAGATCGGTGAAATTCCCTTGGAACTGCAATCCAAGTTGTTAAGAGTGTTACAAGAGCAGGAATTTGAACGTTTGGGCAGTTCGCGCACAATCCGCGTCAATGTCAGACTCATTGCTGCGACCAACCGTGATCTCACCGGCATGGTCAACGCCGGCCTGTTTCGTAGCGACCTGTTCTATCGCTTGAATGTCTTTCCAATCGCCATTCCGCCATTACGTGAACGCAAGGAAGACATTCCATTGTTAGTTCGGCATTTTACCCATCACATTGCGGCTGAATATGACAAAAGTATCAATATTATCAGCGAAAAAACGATGGCTGCGCTGTGTCAATATCATTGGCCCGGCAATGTACGTGAGTTGGGGAATTTTATTGAGCGGGGTGTCATCTTGACACAAGGCAACACACTGGAAGTACCGTTATCCGAATTGAAATGTTGCCATGAATCCGAGGTGGGTGATTTAAACCTGGAAGAGTTTGAACGCGAACATATTTTGAAAGCCCTGAAGGATTGCAATTGGGTGATAGCCGGCCCATCGGGCGCGGCGGCAAAACTTGGTATGAAACGCACTTCATTACAATACAAAATGCAGAAATTAGACATCAAACGCCCTCTTTGATGATAATTGCTGCCGGCTATTCGGCACCTATGCCGGATAGCCGGCATTTTTTTCCGCACGCACCTGAAATTTTCCTAGATGAGATTCTTTATAAGCAATATTTACTTCTATAATCAGTCTGTTATAACAAAACATCCATTCTGAGGTGCAATGGAATAATATTTGCTCTAATAACCATAAATCTTTTCATTTTGAGATGTAGCATGAGCATTCCGATAATGCTGACTCAAAACTGGAAATATTTGAAAAGAACAAAGTGGAGGATGGGCAAATGAAAATAGGCAATCAGAATATTACCATTCCAACCAGTATGGTTGGAAATTACCCTAATCCTAGGTGGTGGGATGCCGAATTTGCTCGGCATTTCACCGGCGACCAGGAACCTCCCGATGCTTTAGTACGAGAAGCCTTGGAAGATGTTATCGCTGCTATCGCCAAAGATCAGGAAATGGCCGGTCTCGATATTATTGCCGATGGTCGGGTGCACGGTGATAACTATGCGGATCAAGCGGTTTACTATTATTTCCGACGACTAGGTTACAATTTAAAAGGTGGGCATCTTGGATTTCCGATCTACAGTAAGCTGCATGCTGCGACGTTGGATCAGGAGTTGAAACGTCGGGGTGCGGTTATGGTCCAACAGGCGCGGGCCTTGAAACGGGCAACGGACAAACCAACCAAGGTGCAATATACCGGCGTACAAGTGTTAGCCCAATGCACAAATGACTTGCATTACAAATCCAGCCGGGATAGAGCGATGGCTTTGGCTGCGGCGATCAACGAGGATTTATTGGAAGTGGATTCTCTGGGAGTGGATTTTATTCAATTGGATGAATTCACCTGGCCTTACGGTTTCGAGGGCTGGGCGATAGAAGCCTTCAACCGTGCCGTTGAAGGGGTCAAAAACGCACAAATCATCGTTCATGTTTGCTGGGGTAACTGGGGTGGAACACCTGCTTATTTGCCGGACGACACAGCCGAAGCCGGTGAGGTCTTCGATTTGAGCAAACGCCGTGGTCAAGCGCCATCAGCGACTTCTTCGATCGTACCTAGAGCCTATGAAGCCAATATCAATGTCTTGAATTTGGAAAATTGCGGACGCCGTAGCGACGATATGAGCGGGCTTGATGTACTGAAAAGTCATCCGTTGCCGGATAACGTCTGCTTTTGGGCCGGGGTGATCGATGTCAAAAGCACCATTACCGAAACTGCTGAGCAAGTCGCCGATCGTATTCGCCGTTTGCTGGAAGTTGTACCGGCGGATAAACTCGGGGTTACCACCGACTGTGGCTTGATTTTGTTACAGCGCTATATTGCTTCGGAAAAACTGCATGCGTTGGTGCAAGGTACCGAACTTGTTCGCGCTGAACTGACGGCGCAATCGACCCGGGTGGCATAAATCTTATGCCGACCTATCAGCTGAGTTGTCCAATTTGCAGTCATCATTTTACCGGTATGGTGTTTGCCGGATCGCAACTACCGAAACAATGGGTTTGTCCCGAGTGCGGCAGTGATCAACCCAAGCCAGATGATAGCAGCCCGCCAATGGTGCACCCGCTGGAAGTCGGCAATGGCGGAGGTTGTCCGTGTTGTGGCGGTGCCGTGCATTCCGAAGCTGACCGGTGATGGGGGATGTTTACCGAAGCAGACAAGCGTTGTCAGTTAACAGAACTCATTGGCTATGTACGTAGCGGTGATTGTCTGGCAATCGGCGGGGGCTTGTCATGGCGTGAGCCAATGGCGGCGTTGCATGAGTTGATTCGGCAGGGAATCGGCCAATTGACTTTGGTCGGATCGGCGCATGGCATTGATGTCGACCTTTTGTGCGGGGCTGGTTGTGTTGCGATCAGCGCCGAATCTTATGTCGGATTCGAACAAGACTTCGGAATGGCTCCCAACTACCGGCGCGCTTGTGAATCTGGCATCGTCCGGGTTCAAGACAGTTGCTGCTATACCCTGGTGCAGCAGTTGCGCGCAGCGATTGCCGGTTTGCCGTTTATGCCTATACGATCGGTCAAGGGCAGCGGATTCATGAAGCTCCATCCCGAATATCACACTATGATGTGCCCGTTCAGCGGTGAGGAACTTGTATTGGTACCGGCTCTTCAGCCCGATATTGCCATCCTACATGCTCAATATGCAGACTCCCATGGCAATCTACATATAGATGGGCCGCCAGTTGCGGACATTTTATTTGCCAAAGCGGCGAAAAAAGTTATCGCAACGGTTGAGCAATTGGTCAGTACTGAACGTATGCGGGAAATAGGCGTTACAATTCCTTATTTTTACGTCACTGCGCTGTCCGAAGTTCCTTATGGTGCGCATCCGACCGCCTGTTATCCATTTTACGCCTATGACAGACGCCACACCGGCGAATATTACCGGCTGGCCTCTCAAGGTGCTGAGGTGTTTGAAGAACAATATCTGTGGCCCTTTATCTTGTCATGCAGCAATCATAATGACTATCTGGATGCGATCGGTGGGGAACATGCGATGCACCGGTTGGCTTCTTGGCAGCATGATAGCGAATCATGGATGGCCTTGTATGAATAAGCAAGCTGGTAGTCAATGTACCTTGGGAGAAGCGCTGATTTATCAAATTGCACTGACTATAGAAGACGGCGTTTTAGCCTTTCACGGTTTCGGTTCGCCGCTGGTGCAATTGGCACTGCACTTGGCAAAGCAAACCCATGCACCCAACCTGGTATTGATTGCCGGAGCAACCTATGGCGTTAATCCCAGTCCGCCGTTTTTGACGCCGACCAGTAACGATTGGGTTATGGATCGTGTCGCCGAATGCCATCTGGATATCGAGCAATTGTTCGATTTGGCGGCGTCCGGACGTCTTGGCCGTATGTTTTTATCTGGTTTGCAAATTGACCGTTTCGGCAATATGAATGTGACCGGATTGGGCCAAGAGCGAATGAAATTGAAACTGCCTGGCGGCGGCGGTGGTTGTAATCTGTCATGCGATGCCAGCCGTATCACTATTTGGACCGGGGCTCACCGGGCGGTTGCGGACGCTCATGGCCGTCGTCGTTTTCGGTTGGTCGAGCAATGTGATTTTATCACCAGTGTCGGCCACCTCAGTGCGGATGGAAAAAAACGTACCGAAATGGGTTACCTGGGACAAGGCCCGGATGCTCTGATTACCGAATTGGCGGTGTTCGATTTTGATGATAGTGGTCAGGCCTGTTTGGCAAAACTGTATCCTGATACCAGTCTTGAGTGTGTACAGGAAAATACCGGTTTCGAGTTTTCGGTTCGGCCGGATTTGTCAGAAGTTGCATTGCCGAGCGTGGATATGATCGAATTCATCCGCTTTCTGGATCCTCTCAAAATCCACGAACGGGAACTGAAACCGTCCGAGGCGGCCCGGCTTTTTTCCTGCGGATAATTATGGAGGCATCATGGCTGGTGAGGCATTGATCGTCGGAAATCTGAAGAATCAGAAGAATTTCGTACCGTTACCTTATCGCCGAGTAAGTTATCAACCTTATGATGGTATTATGGATAATGCGGTCATCACCGACCATTTGCTGCAGCGGGAGCTTTACCGACGTACCGATATCGTCGTGCTGCATAACGATAAGCAGGAATTTGCGGTTGCCGCGGTGCAGCGGGCTGATTGCGACGACTTGTTTACCCATGCCCTGGCCGTGGAAGTGTTGGCCTTGCCGGACCGGTGTCATTTTATCAACGCGCCGAACGTCGATCCCGCTAATCGCTCGGCATTGGCTAAGTTGGCTGAAGACTATGGTTTTGGCCCCGAAGAGACGCTGATTGTTCACGGCGCATTCGACCATATTAATATCATTCATCGTCCCGATCCGTTGCGGATACGCGTAGTTGAGGTTGCACCGCCGGAACCGCCCAAATTGTACAAGATGGCGGAACAGGTTTTGAGTCATGCGGATCTGCCGCCGATTGTTCTACTTTTGGAACGTATAAACCTTAAGTGTTTATGTGAAACGACACCGGCTCAAGCCTATCTGGTGCCGTGTCGATCCGGCGGTTTGGAAGATCTCGGCGCGCCGGTGTTTTTCCTCGATGAACGTCCGGCCGAACGTCAACCCTGGACGTTGATCGGCTGTGAGCGCAGTTTGCAATTTCATCGTCATTACTATCCTGACGAG
>JBNLEI010000152.1:0-3876 GCA_050304855.1 Methylococcaceae bacterium | reverse complement strand
ACCCAAACCGATCATTACCGCGGAAAAGATACCCGGACTGGCTGTCAACAGCACTACTTTAGTCATGGTCTGCCACGGCGTCGCACCCAGCGCCAGCGAGCCGGTAGTCAGATGTTTCGGGACGCTGAAAATAGCGTCCTCGGCAATCGAGAAAATCGTCGGAATCACCGCAAAACCCATTGCCAGACCGACAACCAGCGAATTGCGCTGGTCGTAACCGATACCGAATTCGTTTTTCATCCAGGTTCGCATATCGCCGTCGAAGCACACCGATTCGATTCCCGGGCTGATGAAAAAAGCCAGCCAAGCGCCGAATACGATGACAGGAATCAACACCGCCGCATCCCAACCCTCGGGGATCCGATGGCGAATTTGTTTCGGCACGAATTGCCAACAGTAAGCAAAAACAATCACGCAGAGCGGCACGACCATCAACAGAGCGAAAATACCGACCAGATGTTCCTCCACAAACGGCGCCAACCAAAGGCCCGCAAGAAATCCCAGGATCACCGTTGGCAAAGCTTCCATAATTTCAATGCTGGGTTTGACCAGTTGGCGCATGCGCGGCGCCATGAAATACGCCGCATAAATCGCCCCCATCAAGGCAAGAGGAATCGCCATCAGCATGGCGTAGAAAGCGGCTTTCAACGTGCCGAACACCAACGGCGTCAAACTCATTTTCGGTTCGAAATCGTTACTGGCCGATGACGACTGCCAGATGTAATCCGGTTTCGGATAACTTTCGTACCATACTTCCTGCCAAATCGAGGCCCAGGACACTTCGGGGTGCTCGTTTTCGACCGTCCAGAAATGTATTTTGCCGTCGACCGTTTGCATCAGAAAAGCATTGGCCCTGGGCGACATCGCAACCGCTACCGGCGCGACCGAAGAGACTTGTTCGCGAATCAATTCCCGTTCCGCAGTGGAATGATAAATACCGGCAAAACCACTGACGTCGGTCACCAGCATGCCCTTACGCCGCTGTTCCGGACTGATCGTCGCAATCGGCAAGTCCGACACTTTGAAGGCCCGCAACTTTTGCAAGCTCGAACGGTTTTGTTCGTCCCGCACCATGCTCCATTGCGATAACACGCCTTCGGAGTCGCCGACCAACAAGGAAATTTCTCCATTCAAAAACGTCATCGCGGTAATGTGTTTGCCCGGCTCCATCACGTCCAGCTTATGCTTGACTTTAGGACGTTTCTTATTGGCTACATCAACATAAGTAATTTCACCGTCTTTGCTTGCCAAATATAAGTTGCGCTGGTCCTTATCCAGTAACATGAAGTCGATGTTATCAGCGGAAATGTCCACCTCGGCATCCTGCCGCTCGAGCGTTTCCTCGTCGCCAAACAACGACTCTTCACGGCTGAAACTGCTCAACAGAATCCGCCCGTCCGCTGTTTTTGCAACCAACGTGCTTTCATCCTCTCCGACTCTGGCTGCCAACAAATTGATAGCACTGCCGTTTTCGGCCAACACAGTTGGCTCTTTACCCAGTGGATACTGCAGTCCTGGCGTAATCAAGCGCTTATCGTCAGGAAAAGTGACTTTATATTGTTGTTTTACCACGACGGCGCGCCCGTCGGCCAAACCGTAAACCACCACGCCTTTATCGTAACTACCGTGCGCAAAGCTGGTGATTTCTGTATTTTCAGGAATCGGAAGTTTTTCCGATGAAATAATGTTGCCGTCTTTAACACGGAAAAAAACGACCGTGCCATTATCGGTAAACCGCGCCGCAATTTCATTCTGCTCTTCCATGGCGAGAAACAACGTGTGTCCTGTATCGCCTGCGGGAACATCATATACACCGGCCTTTTCCGCTTTCGCCGAAACAAACAACGGAAACACGACATACAACAGATAAAAGAAAATCAACACAATGGCGACAATCACACCCAAACCGCCCGCCACCACGCCGTAACCGGCGAGTTTATCTTTAATCAAACGCCATTTCTGATAATAGGCGCCTGCGGCTTGGATCGAAAACTCTTCCTGTTTATTTGTGCTTGCTTCAGTCATACGAAATTATTCATCGGTAAGAGCCCTGCATTATGGCAGCGACTATCTCGGTATGGAATAAAAAAGTAAGCCGAGAATCACTTGCGCAATCCTCGGCTATACTGCTTGACCAACTTTTACTATTGAGGGGGTGTAAAAATTGAATCTTGCACGCAATCCCTGCCAGAAGTCCCGTTCTGAATCTCCTTTGAATTCTTAATCCATTACGTTTCCCATATTTACTGAATTGCCGCCAACGCTTTTTCGACCACTTTTGCCGGCAACGGAATATAACCGTCTTTAATAACGACTTGTTGACCGCTTTGAGACAAGACCATCTTGATAAATTCCTGTTCCAGCGGAGCTAACGGTTTGTTAGGCTGTTTGTTGACATAAACATACAGGAAACGTGACAACGGATATTTGCCAGCTACCGCATTTTCAGGCGTCGCTTCGACAAAATCGCCGCCGCTGTCTTTCGACAAAGGAACCGCTTTAACGCCGGACGTTTTATAGCCGATACCGGAATAGCCAATACCATTCAGAGAAGACGT
Organism: Methylococcaceae bacterium; assembly: GCA_050304855.1. Classification (GTDB taxonomy): domain Bacteria; phylum Pseudomonadota; class Gammaproteobacteria; order Methylococcales; family Methylomonadaceae; genus Methylomarinum. The sequence continues at coordinate 1,318 of JBNLEI010000152.1, read as the reverse complement.
CACAGATTGAACCACCGATGCGGAACCTGGCTGTTCATTGACATTACTTTTATAGTCGCCTTTACATAAGGCTTTTTCTTTGAAATAGCCGTAAGTGCCGGAAACCGAGTTGCGGCCGTAAAGCTGGATAGACTTATCCGCCCATGCCCCTTCCATACCGACTTGTCCCCATGATGTTATATCGGCGTCGTGGCCGCATTTACGGGTAGACGAAAAAATCGCATCGACTTCGGGAATCGACAATCCTTTGATAGGGTTTTCCTTGTTGACGTATACCGCCAGTGCATCGATCGCAACGGGGATCGCAGTCGGTTTGTAACCGTATTTCTTTTCGAACGCATCGCGTTCCTTATCTTTCATTTTACGGCTCATTGGACCCAGGTTAGAAGTACCCTCGGTCAATGCCGGTGGCGCTGTGGAAGAACCTGCCGCTTGAATTTGGATATTCACGTTCGGATAAGTTCTTTTGAACTCTTCCGCCCACAAAGTCATCAAGTTAGCCAGTGTATCGGAACCTACGCTGGACAGATTGCCGGAAATACCGCTGGCCTTCTGATATTCAGGGACTCCTGCATCGACCGTTTGCACTGCTGCCGCAGTACCGCTTAACAATGTCGCCGAAGCAAAACCCAGCCCGGCTACCCATGACTTCATTGGAAAAGAAACTCTCATAATCATTCTCTTTAGTTTTTTATGGTGCGGCCATTGTGCCGCTGAAAGATGACAATGATATGAAGCAAATATGACAACTTTATGACAACAGGAAAAATAAGGGCCTACTGAAATGCGAACGCAAGTCGGCTATTCACTATAAAACGAAACCCGATTATTAAGCAAACGCAGGAACGTTCCAAACTACCTATGCCCCATTGGCATTCAACGTTGTAACCGAATCGTTACTGAAACGTAAAAACCGTGTCATGTTTCCGATACACAATTGATCCCGCTTTTCCACTCAACTAGATAGGCATAGGAAATACAATGAAAAAAACCATCCTTACCGCAACGGTTGCGGCGATCGTCAGCGCTCCCACTTTTGCAGATAACAATGCCATCAAAGGCCCTTTTTCGTTCAAGCCGCAAACCGAATCGGCTTTGCCCGGCAGCGAACCGGCTTGTCAACCGCTAGCCCTGCCCGAAGGTTTCTCGCAAACAGTAATCACCGATGAAACAGGCGTCTGCTCGCCTAAAATTGTTCACGACGCAATTCCAGGCGGAAACGACTGGAACGATATGAATGTCGTCAACGAAACCGGCGCCCATGTCGGCCGATACCTTTACCGCACCCAGGAAACTGGCAACGAGGCTGGCGCAATCA
>JBNLEI010000151.1:0-6404 GCA_050304855.1 Methylococcaceae bacterium | reverse complement strand
CTTACCGGCCCTTGGGGGCACTACGGCGCTTTCGATACGTTGGAAGGGATAGTCAGGCACCACCTGAATACGGAAAAAAGTCTGGAAGAATACGACATCGGTAAGGCGCGTCTGCCGGATAGAGAAGACCTGGATATAATCGACGTATGGGTTTTCGATGACCTAGCCAGTCGAGACGCTTTAAAAGCCAGCATCGAAATTCAGCCGATTGAGATAAGCGAGGAAGAAATCGGGTATCTGGTTTTTTGAATGCCCTGACCGATCCGGCCGGCCTCGATCTAAGGGCAATCGTCCCGGAAAGGGTTCCAAGCGGATTGCCGATCGCGTATTAAAACATCGAATGGTTACATGCAATCTCTGGCTATCCGGTCAATGAACTGTTCAGACGGGTTTGCCTGTAGTAAAAAACATAAAAGCCTGATAACGGCAGCCGCTGTTATCAGGCGAATTGATTATAAACGTTCTTTTATACGCCGATAAGCATCAGCCAGTTCGTCGCCGATAACTTTGGCCGCATCAACCATATCTTCGGTTGTTTCCACAGTTTCATCGTATATTTCACTGGCCTTGGCACTGAGTTTATCCCAGTTTTTTTCGGCATTTTCCCATTCGTCCTTAGCCTCCATGCTCGCCAAATGAACTTTCAGCGCGATTTCGTCGCGTTGTTGTTTCAAGGTTTCCGTCAATTGCCGTAAATCATCTTGAATATTCATTTCCTTTCCCCACTTATACAAAAAAGTCAAAAGCGATGACGTTTTTTAAGCGTTTTTCGCTTATCCGAGTATAACGAAAAAACCTCATTAACAGAACAGTTATTTGTTTGGATAAAACCTAATAAAGACTAAAAAATAAGGACTTACAAAGTTTTTTGTTTCTCAGCTCCTCTTTGATAGTTGGACAGTACCGATATTGGATGAACTCTATCTTCATTTTTGGCATATCATGACTTCATCGAAAAAATAGCATAGGTTGATTTAAGCCAAACCTTCAAGATTCTTAGGCATAAAGTCGTCTTTGTTATGTCGCCGCCTACAATTTTGAAACCTTTTCCTTTTGTTTCAACCACCTTCCTTTGTTTTCCAATCAATATGGTTTAATGAAATGACCCATTCTCAGCTTCAACAACGATTGGCGGATGCTCTGTCTGCTCACGGAGGCGAGTATCGTCCCAGAACCCGGCATCTTCACGAGAACGGCAGCCCGATTTATACCAATCGTTTAATTCTGGAAGACTCACCCTATCTGCTGCAGCATGCCCATAATCCGGTCGACTGGTTTCCCTGGGGTGGAGAGGCATTTGCCGAAGCAAGAAAACAGGATAAACCGATCTTTCTATCGATCGGATACGCAACCTGCCACTGGTGCCACGTCATGGAGGAGCAAAGCTTCGAAAGCGAAACCGTCGCCGGCTTGTTAAACGAACGGTTCGTCAGTATCAAAGTGGATAGAGAGCAACATCCCGATGTGGATGCCACCTATATGACGGCCGTAACGCTGTTCACCGGTCACGGCGGCTGGCCGATGTCGTCGTTTCTGTTGCCCGACGGAAGACCTTTCTTCGGCGGTACTTATTATCCCCAGGCTTCGTTCATCGATTTATTGACGCAGGTCGGCCGTGCCTGGCGAGAACAACGCGACGTTTTGATTCGCCAGGCGGAGCAACTGGCGGATGCAGTCGAACGGAACACATCGGCGCGGCTACAAGTGGGAGAAATCCAACAAAATCAGTTGCCGGCCGTGATCGATAGCCTGCTCGCCCAATACGATGCCCGTCTCGGCGGATTCAGTGCGGCTCCCAAATTTCCGCATGAGCCGTTGTTATTGTTAATCTCACGAATTTTACAGGAAAATCCCGACAACGCCTTGGCAGCTCCGTTCGAGCATACTTTATCGGCTATGGCCCAAGGCGGCATATACGATCAGGTCGGCGGCGGTTTCCATCGTTATGCGGTGGACGCGCGCTGGCTGATACCGCATTTCGAGAAAATGCTTTACAACCAGGCTTACCTGTCTCGCGTGTATCTTCAGGCTTTTTTGTTGAACGGCAATCCCTTACACGAACGCGTGGTGCGGCAAACGCTGGATTACGTGCTCAGAGAGATGCGCGACGAACGTGGGCTGTTTTTTTCTGCGACCGACGCCGATAGCGAAGGACACGAAGGGACCTTTTTTCTCTGGAGCATTGACGAGATTCGCAGCCTGTTATCGAAGGCGGACGCGCAATTCGTCATCGATGTGTTCGGTATGACGCCTCAGGGAAATTTCGAGGGTAAAAACATTTTGTATTTGCCGACTTCCCTGCCTTCTTTTGCCCAAACGCAAGGATTGACGATAAAAGAAATTTGCCGGCGTCTCGACCCTTTATTGGAAACGCTGAGAAATCAGCGCCTAACGCGGATACCGCCGTTGACCGACAACAAAGTCATCGTTGCCTGGAACGGAATGATGATGACCGCGCTTGCCGAAGCCGGCCGCAGACTGCATGAACCCGCTTATCTTGAAGCGGCGGAACAGGCCGCTAACGTTTTGTGGCAGACGCAACGCAATGAAACGAAAATGTGTAGGGTCAATCTGAATGGCAAGGCTTCGGTGCCGGCGAGACAAGAAGATTATGCGCACTTCAGCGAAGCTTTGCTGGCTTTGTACGACGCAAATGGCGATCAGGAATATTTAAAACGGGCGCGACTGTTGGCCGACGAAATGATGGACTTGTTCCTCGATCCAACGAGCGGAGCACTGTATATGGGCAACGAAGGACTGTTGTTCACCCAGCCGATGGATAGTTACGACGGCGCCCTTCCCTCCGGCAACGCGGTTGCCGTGCGCGTGTTAACCCGCCTGGCCGGACGTTGCGGGAATCAGATTTACCTTGATCACGCGCGCCGCATACTTCAAGCGCATGCCGATCCCTTGAAACGGCAGCCGATTGCCTATGCTTACATGCTCGCGCAATTGGAGGAATTAAATAACGGCGAGATTGGCGATTTGATCTATGTTGCCAACGGTTCGATGCGAATCGGCGGAAATCTGCAGACAACCGAAAGCGGCGGCTATCGGTTGCAACTTGAATTCGACGTGCATGAAACAGCCTGGCTATTAAATGAGGAACCGGAAGCGACCGTCATGAATCCGGAAACATGGACGTTGTCGGAAAACCACCCATTACAGGTGAGGTCGAAAGGGTTCACGAAGACATTAAACGTCAAGTTTTGCGGAGATCCGTCAAACAGAAAAGCATTGCGGTTGAAATTAACAATCCAGCCGTGCAACGGCACAAGCTGCTTACCTAAGGAATCGATCCGTCTGCAGCTGTATCCGTTTAAATAAACGGGTACAGCCGCTTGAAACGTTTCCTCAATTCAACTCCATGCGTAAACCCATCGATAGCGAGTCGCTGGTCACTGCATTTAGGTCCAACAATTTTTCATAGGTGACGAAAGCGGAAATACCCTGCATGAATTGCGCCGACACGCCGGCATTGATAACCGCATAATCCTTGTCCCGTTCGCTGTTGCGCATGACGAAACTTCCACTGCTACCGGGCGCGTTAGTAAATCCCACGCTTACACCTTGCGAGGTGTCGGCGAATTCATGTACGTATTCCGCCGCCAGCGTCGGAATCAACACGCCCCATGACTGGCTCCAGGCATAAGTGAGTTGGGCGCCGAAATTGCCGGTGATCGATTCATAGTTCTGGTCGCCGATGGAAACGGCCAGCGAGCCGCCGGGACTGCTTGGATTGGACATCGATTCGCTGTAGCCGCCCAGCTGCAGGCTTCGATACATCCAGCGCGCTGTCGGCGTGAAGGTCCAATCGTCAACAAAGAAGTTGTAACCCGTCACCAGACCGGCGGCAAAAGTATCCGAATCGACGTCCGCGCGGGCCGTTTGATTGACGCCGGTATATACGATATTGCGTGACGTCCGGTGACGCTGGTCCGAGTAAGAGAACGTGCCGTCGATGAAAAAGCGGTCGTCAAGAGAATAGGACGAATACACTGCGAAAGAATAGCCGTCGGTATCGATATCCCCTGCACCTTGCTTGAACTGAGTGTCCGAACTGAGATAGCTGGCGGACAGACCGGCGATAAAATTATCGGTAAAACGGTAATCGGCGCCGATCGTGACCTTGTTGTCGTCGATGTCGAATCCCGGATTCAGCTGATCCTGATTATATTCCTGCCAGGAAGCATGGCCGTTCACATAAACGTCGAAACGGCTGACGATCGAGTCGTCCCCCGCCCCGCCGCCGATAGTCCTCAGGGTCGCCATGCGGTCGAAGGTATCGTTGATTGCAGCGCTGGTGATGTTGGTGTTGACGGAAAAAATCTCGTCGGGCGTCAGGGCGCTGAATGCATCTTCGCCGGCGGAGAGTGCATTGCTGCAATCGCTTAGAAAGTCGGATTGACTGAAAAAATTCGAGTCAATGAAGGATGGAAAACAGGAATCGGCTAATGCGGATTCCAACGCGTCATAATTGGAATTCGCCGTTAGTTCTCCGCTGTAGGCAAGAGACGCAATCAGCGGAACGAGCACCGCAGGAGCGGAAAAAGATTTATTTTTTTTCATAATTCAAGACCGGTTAATGACTGCACGGACTGGCCTATTCTGCTGAAAAATTCGAACAAAAACCAGTGAATTTAGTAAATTATAGCTTCTTATTAAAAATTTACTGAATATTCTTACGCCGCCTACTCCGCTTAACGTTTAAGGTTATCCAGACTGAAATTGTCCAAATACAACACCAGTACGCCCAAGCCGATGGAAACCATATAACTTATTTCCGGCGACCCCGGAAACAGGAACTGATCCAACAACCCCCAAACGCCGCGCCATAACATGATGATTCCGAGTACGATCACTACAGCGTTAGCATTTGGATGGTCCGCCTTGAAACTTTTCAAGACTTCGCTTTCTTTGATGCCTTCAAGTTTTTGCGCTATTTTTGTGTATCTTAAAATCCTTACGATCAACCCGATGGATCGTCTCCACGTCATGGCCAGCGCGACCACGAGCATAGCGCTAAAAGCATTGGGATGCTCCTCTTTAAATTCGGCTACGGATATTTTGTTATTCATGTCTTCAGGCATTTTATGATCCTTGCATTCCAATGGTCGAAAATAATACGAATTGGGAGGAAATGATCCGCTTTTATCCAATCCGAACAATGAAACAATGAAAATTTTTTATCGGTATCCTACCTCGTAAAACGATTCAAAGGAATGGTAAATACAGTAAAAAAATCAAGATTCGATCTATTCCGGGGGGGGATTCTATCTATCAAAAGGAAGGAAAAAATTGGGTAGTCTTAGGCTGAATAAAAGCGGATATAGCATACTTTGATTAAATGAATCTCAATTTCGAGGGTAGAACCTATTCTATTTGGAAGATTGATTTTCTGTGTTGCCCATTTTGTTGCAAACCATTTAGCCGCCGAAAAAGAGCGATATTGGTGATATTCGAGAAAAGCCGGTTACAGAACTTCCTTGCAAAGCGGACAATGTCGATACGGCCATCTCCTAAGCGGAAGTGCTGATAAAAAAGTGGTGATCTGATAGTTATCTATATTGATATACTTGTAAAGATAATTCCATCCTATAAATAATAATTTTTGTATATCTTATAACTCCTGTTCATTTTTTATTTGATTTTTAGTCATAATATAATCAAGATGGGATATATGTAATAAATCGGCTATTTTACGAACGAGATGCTCTTCATACATCGATAATTCGCCATCTGCATAGGCGACCCGCCAAAGTGCCTCAATAAGCCTGATCTTTTCCTCTTCCGAATATTCGCTATTGATTAAATGAGTAAATTGAAAGTAATCGGTTGCGGATTTGCGTTGCTTATCGGCTAATTCAATCAAAGAATTCGCTTGTTCAGCGGATAGAGAAAATAACTCCTCCAACTTGGCAACGATGCTGTTTTGTTCTTCAATTGTCAACTGATCGTCAATATACATCATTTCGATTAGTAAGGCCGCACAGGCATTTTGTAACTTCTTTTCGTCTGATTCCACCGGAGGAAGTGCGATGTGTTGTTCAAAGAACAGTTTTATTTGATTTATCATGAGATTTTTGAATTGATTATTTAGCAATAAACCTATTTTTTATTTCTTAACTCTTTCAATGTTTTTGCTGACAATTTCGAAACATAAAACAATGCGACTATCGTTAAAATCAAACCGGACATTAATATGAAATGCGGAACGCTGTTAATAATATTTCCGCCCGATATTAATCCGGCAAAATGTTTGGTGGTATAACCCAAATATACAAGTGTGCCATTATAAATAAAAATTCCGCTGGTAGAAACAATATAGGGCCAGAAACGTACCGGCGAGACAGCGAATATATAACTGAGTAAAGCGAAAGGTAATGGCGTTAATCGAAGTAAAA
>JBNLEI010000150.1:0-4727 GCA_050304855.1 Methylococcaceae bacterium | reverse complement strand
TTTGGGGATTGCATATGGGGCTCACCCAAGGCTTGTTCGCCAAACTTGTCGCTGATAGTGCGCCGCCCGAACTTCGCGGCACCGCCTTCGGCATTTTCAATCTTGTCGGCGGCGGCGCGTTGTTGCTGGCCAGTGTTGTCGCCGGTGCGCTTTGGAATGCCATCGGCGCTCCCGCCGCATTTTTAACCGGGGGGGGATTCGCCGTTATGGCGATACTCGGGTTGCTCGCTTATCGAATGCCCCCCCGGATTTCCCACTAATGGCGGATTGGCGCGGATAGTTGGAGCGCTTGTGAATCGGTGCGGGGGCATCTCGCTATTTTTTTCCCGGAGGAGATGATTAGGTCGTAACGGTAACGTGTGAATTGAGTTTACGAACCGTGAGAAAATTTGTTAGTCTCTGTGCCATCGCGCACATAAAAACGATATATTTACATAGTTGGGTGGGGGCTCGTCAATATGCCACCAATGCTGTTAAGTTAAGGCGTTGATCTCCCTCAGGTAGAGGACGAGGCGAAGGGATATAAAATTCAGAAAAAATACTTTCCCTTGCTAATCTTCTCCAGGAGTGAGAGGGGACTTTATTGGTCAACTTAACGGCATTGAGTCCACCACTGTTATTAGTTATTAGGGGGATAGCTTATGTTTTCAGCCGGGAAAATACAGAAATTTTGTTTTCCGTCAGTCAAGCGGTTGCTTGTTGTATTGTTGCCGTATCGAGGCGCAAAGTCCTTTGCCGTTAGCGGTACCGGGACAATTCCGTTATTTGAGGGATTGGGGAAGCATCATTATCCGGTAACGACATTAAAATCCGCCTCGCAACGCTATTTTCACCGGGACCTGATTTCGGCGTTCGGATTGAATCATGCATGACTCGATCCGTCTCGGCCTCATGCCACCCTTAACCGGTTTGGTTGGAATATACGGACCTGAAATCACCTGGGCCGCTCGTATTGCCTGCGAAGAGGTCAATGAACGGGGCGGTATTCTCGGCCTGCCGCTGGAGCTGATAATCGAAGATGACGGAAGCCAGCCGGCAACGGCGGTTCCGGCAGCTCAGCGGTTGGTTGACGTTCATCGCTGCGCAGCGCTGATCGGGAACCTATTATCCAACTCGCGCATTGCTGTGACCGATCAGGTTGCCGAACCGAAAAGAATTCCTTTGCTCAATTTTTCGTTCTACGAAGGCAGTATCAGCAGCCGCTATTTTTTCCATTTTGCGGCCTTGCCTAACCAGCAAATTGACAAAATGATACATTATATGGCGAAACGGTATGGCCTCAAGATGTTTTTTGCGGGCAACAATTACGAGTGGCCGCGGGGATCAATCGATGCCGGCAAGCAGATCCTTCGCAAACTGGATGGTGATGTTGTCGGCGAGGAATATCTGCCTATCGGAGCTAATCTCGACCAGATTGACGGTCTGCTCAAGCAAATAACCTGTTCAGGGGCTGACGTGTTTGTGCCGTATTTTGCCGGAGACGATCAAATCAACGTGCTAACCCGTTTTACCGAAACAGGATTGAAGAAGCACATGGAGGTGGTCATGGGACACTATGACGAAATGATGGTCAGTCGCTTACCTGCTCGGGTACGGGCCGGTTTCTATTCCTGCAATACCTATTTCATGTCGCTGGATACCCGGGGAAACCGTAATTTTCTGCAACGTTTGGCTTGCCAGCCTGAGGTCAACGGTATCTGGCCGCATGGTAACGGGGTACTGACAAATTTTGGCGAAGGAGCCTATCTTTGCGTACTTGCTTTTGCTGAGGCAGTGAAAGCCGCGGGTACCACCGATGCCGAGGCATTGATTGACGCACTGGAGAAAATTCGTGTTTCCGGTCCCCAGGGCACCGTTGAGATGGATGCAGAAACGCATCATGCCAGCGTCAATACGTATCTGGCGCGTTGCAACGCGAATGGAACATTCAACATTATCAAGAAATTCGGTTGCAATCCCCCCCGAATTCCAAAACGCTATATCGCACAATTGCAGACATCACGCTTGCATGAATCACCGGTGTCACCTGAGGTGACCGCCCGGTTGGCTGCGGAAATCGGAACCGCGAAACAGAAAATCAGTTCGGTGCAACACATCCTCTCCATTGCCGACATGGCAATTATTGTCGCGGATGATCAAGGCATCATTAGCGAGGTTAATCAGTGTGTCGGTTCGATGTTTGGTTATCAAGAAACTGAGCTGATCGGTATGTCAGTACACCTCCTGTTGCCTCCTCATTTCCGGCAACGTCACGCTGAGTTGCTGGCGCAGTTTATTCATGGTGAAGAATTGCAGCGCAGCATGTCACAACGCAACGAAATTATCGGCTATCGCAAAGACGGCAGCTTTTTCCCAGCTGAGGCGTCTATTGCCAAGTTTCGTAATGGCGATAAATGGTTCCTGGCGGCAATTATGAGGGATGTCACCGAACGCAAGAAAGCGGAAGACGAACTGGTGAGGCGGGCAACGTATGATTTTCTTACCGGTTTGCCCAACCGTGCGACGACCCGTGAACGGTTAACCTCGGTTTTGCATCGTTCCCGGCGCAATGGACTAGCCATAGCCTTACTGTTTATCGACCTCGACGGTTTCAAATTGATTAACGATACGCATGGCCATGGGGTAGGAGACAGGGTTTTAAAGACTGTCGCCGGGCGTTTGCTCGATCAGGTGCGGCCCGGCGATACCGTCGGACGTTTAGGCGGCGATGAATTTGTTATTCTATGTGAGCAGGTTGAACAACCCACCGCTATGTCCATGCTTGCTGAACGAATTAACAACACGTTGCGCGAACCTTTATATTTTGACGATCTGACGCTATTCGTGACTGCCAGTATTGGGATTGCCATCGGCCTCGGTAGTACCCATTCCGCCGATGACATGTTGCGTCACGGCGATACGGCCATGTATGCAGTAAAAGAAAAGGGGCGCGATGACTGGCAGTTTTTTAATGAAAATCTGCAACAACAAGCCGAGCAGCGATTGACGATTACCAATGGCCTGCGCTTAGCCATTGAGCGCAACGAACTGAGCTCACTGTTTCAACCGATTGTATCCGCCGACAGCGGACGAATTGTCGGTGCGGAAATGCTGTTGCGCTGGAAACCTCCTTCAGGCGAAGTTTCTCCTACGATTTTCGTACCGCTTGCCGAAATGACCGGTACCATTGTCAAAATCGGCGCCTGGGGGTTCCGTGAGGCCTGCCGTACTGAAAGACGCTGGCGCGAGCGCTGGGGAGGTCGGGCACCTTATATTTCCTTCAATGTTTCGGCACGGCAGCTCAATGAGAAAGCGCTTGCCGATGAATTTTCCGCTATTCTAAGCGAAACCGGCGCCGATCCTACACAACTGTTGTTGGAAATTACTGAAACTTCGTTGATGGCAGACATCGATACCAATTTACGCGTATTGCGTAGTCTTGAAAAGCTCGGGCTGCGCATAGCGGTCGATGATTTTGGCACAGGTTATTCATCATTGGCCCAATTAACCAGGCTGCCGGTCCACGTCATCAAAATCGATCGAGCTTTCGTTGAGGGTATCGATAAAAACCCGGAGAACCGCACCGTTATTCGGGCCATTATAGGCCTTGGTCGCGAATTAGGCATCAAATTATTGGCGGAAGGCGTAGAAAACAGTACTCAACGTCATGAACTATGCGTTTACGGTTGTCATTATTTTCAAGGATTCTACTTTCATCATCCGCTTGATGGAAAGGTGTTCCTCGATACATTTGATAGCGAACTGGAAGGTGATTCATCCGGCCTTGCTGCTTCTCTCCACTTCATGATTTATGTCAGCCAGAGCATTAGCCCGATGTCCGGGGAGGCGCTTCGCGACTTGTCAGGGCAAGCTCTGGCCAATAATATTGCAAACGGCGTTTCCGGCTGCCTGATCTATCAGCAGGGTTACTTTATGCAGATGCTGGAAGGTGAAAAGAACATTCTGCATTCGCTGATGGAAAAAATCAAGGCGGATAAACGTCACGCCAATGTGCATATGGTAATCGAAGGGCCGGCAAAACAACGTGTGTTCAAGGAATGGGGAATGTTCCTGCACGATTTGACGCAAACCCAAGAAACGCCGGACTTTAAAAAGTGGCAACGGCGTAATATTACTTTCCGGGAGTTGGCGGAAGATGCGCGAATCTGCTATGACTATATCACTGCTTTTAGGGATAGGCGTAATAAACACAGCGAGTAGGGCAAATTCGTTAGCTTTCCGTTTTACAATCGCAATGATGCCAAAAGCTGTTCTTGTGTTTTCGTAAAGGTGGACTACCTGTTCCTATTTGCAAAGCCGGACCATTACAGCTTGCTGTAAATAACCGGCCGATACAATCAGCTTTTCGGGAGTCATCGGTCTCGGCATAGGCCGTTGCTAAAGATTGCTGTAAAATAGCAATCGAAAAAGCCGTTCTTATTGTAATAGACAACGGTTTTCCCTTTGTTTTTTGCGTGCACGCCAGATTCCTTTTTATCCGCATAGATTATCTGTCTCCGGCTGAAATAGGGGGTAGCGTGCCGGACTTTGCTGTGCGACAGATATGCTTTCTGATCAGGGTTAATTATGTTAAATATTGGGTTTATGGCTTCTCACGGCGGTTCAGGAATGAAAGCGGTACTTGAAGCTGTCGGCAAAAAACTGGACGTCGCACCGAAGGTATTAATCTGTAACAATAAAAATGCCCGGGCATTTGATTTAGCCAAACAACACAATTTGGCCGCCTA
>JBNLEI010000149.1:0-7368 GCA_050304855.1 Methylococcaceae bacterium | reverse complement strand
ATAACCGGCCCTTCGGCCAAGACGTTAAGATCCTTGTCGGTCACGATGGTCGCGATTTCAATGATCGAATCGTTATCGGGATCCAAACCGGTCATTTCCAAGTCGATCCAGATAAGATTATCAGGGTCCTGCGCCATTTATCGTTTCCAGCATAATGAATAAGGTTGCGGTAAATTGTAGCATTGGCTAATCTGTATAGCTAATTCTTAAATACGATGTAGTCACGAGACAAATGAATACCTTTACCGTTGTTTTTTTAATCGCTTTGGTTATTTCCTATTCCATCCAGTTCTGGCTGTCGATCCGCCAAAAAGCTTATGTTTTGAAGCATCGCGACGCCGTACCGCAGGCTTTCAGCGATAGCGTCTCTTTGGCCGCTCACCAAAAAGCGGCCGACTATACGATCGAAAAAGGCAAACTGGGGGACTTCGATAGCGTGGTTGGCGTTATTTTTCTGTTACTGCTTACTTTAGGCGGCGGTATTAGTTTGTCGTTCGAATTTTGGGCAGGCTTCGATTTATCGCCCATGGTGTCGAGCCTGGCCGCAGTCGCCACAATTTATCTAGTGATGACCCTCGTTGAAATCCCAACGAGCCTTTACCAAACGTTCGTCATCGAAGAAAAATACGGCTTTAACAAAAATACCTATGCCCAATTTTTTAAAGACCAACTATTGTCTATCGCTTTGGTTATGGTCATCGGCATGCCGATTATGGCTTTGATTCTCTGGGTCATGGATAGCATAGGCGATTTGTGGTGGCTCTATGCCTGGGCCATTCTGATGGGATTTTCTTTACTGATGAGTTGGTTGTTCCCGACCGTGATTGCCCCATTGTTCAACAAATTCACGCCGATGGAGGAAGGTTCGTTAAAAAAACGCATTCAAGCGTTGCTGGAACGTTGCGGCTTCAGCAGTAACGGAATTTTCATCATGGACGGTTCGCGTCGATCCGGGCACGGCAACGCTTACTTTACGGGTCTCGGTAACAACAAGCGTATCGTTTTTTTCGACACTTTGATTGACTCGCTGGATGAAGAGGAACTGGAAGCCGTGTTGGCACACGAATTAGGACACTTTAAATGTAAACACGTCATCAAAATGCTCGCAGCTTCCGCCGTGATGACGCTGATCAGCTTTGCTGTTTTGGGCTGGCTGATTAATCAGGAATGGTTTTTTACCGGTTTAGGGGTAAGTGTTCAATCCAACGCGGCGGCGCTGGTGCTGTTTATGCTAGTCTCTCCGGTTTTTACGATTTTCATGCAACCGATTAGCGCCTATTTTCAGCGCAAATTCGAGTTCGAGGCCGACGAATGCGCCACCCGTAACGCCAAAGCCGGCAAAATGATCAGCGGCCTGGTAAAATTGTATGAAGAAAATGCCAGTACATTAACGCCCGATCCGTTGTACTCGGCTTTCCATTATAGTCATCCGCCTGCCGCTATTCGTATTGCACATATTGAAGAAAAAATGCAATCCGCCTAATGAGCGATCTGTTACAAGGGCTGGTTATTTCCCATTTGGGCAAAGGAATTGCCGTCGAAGCGGGTGAGCAAGTCTTTCTTTGCCAAACCCGGCGAAAATTGGATACAGTCGCGGTCGGCGACCGGGTTTTATTCTCTCAGGCTTCGACCGATCAAGGGCGTATTGAGAAAATATTGCCGCGACGCTCGCTGCTGATGAGACCGAGTCGTAGCGGTAAGACCCGGCCGGTTGCCGCCAATATCGACAACGTCTATGTTGTCTTCGCTGTCGAACCGACCTGCGATTTTCTATTAATCGATCAATATCTGGCGATTTGCGAAAATCGCAACATCGACGCGGTACTCGTTTTCAACAAAATCGATCTCGACGATTCTGAATCTTTAAAGCAAGAACTCGACTATTATCAGACGCTCGGCTATCGCCTGCATCGAGTCAGCGCTATCCGAAATTTAGGCATGAACGAACTCAGGCAAGCATTATGCGACCATGTCAGTATTTTTACAGGACAGTCAGGCGTTGGTAAATCATCGCTGACCAATGCTTTAATCCCGAACAAAGATTTAAAAATTAACAGTGTTTCAGCCAACACCAAGCACGGACGACACACTACAACTGCCGCCACGCTTTATCACCTGCCGGATGGCGGTGACTTGATCGACAGTCCCGGTGTTGCGATATTCGGACTGGCCGGTCTGACCGAGCCACAATTGGCCTGGGGATACCGGGAATTCCAACCGCTACTCGATCACTGCCAGTTCCACAATTGCCGCCATGTCAACGACAAAGGCTGCGCCGTCAGACAAGCCGCAGAAAAAAACGACATATCGATGAACCGCTATCAGCGTTTTTTGAAATTACGGGACAAAATGCCGACCGAATCTTAATCGTCAAATTGAACAAAGTCAGTCCAAAACCTATTATCCGGCCACAAACAAACGTAGACAGACTTTTGATATAGATGAGCTAGCTGGATTAAGGAAAAGGGAATAAATGGGACACCGGGGATCGAACCTGGGACCTCGGGGTTATGAATCTGACCCCGACAAATTCAAACACTTTGAAACGCGCTATAACATCCTGTTTTTGAAAGTCTATCTAACTTCGCTGAATAATTCAAGTGTGTTTAAAAGCGTTTTAAAAAGTCTTATTTTGTTTCGCGTGGTGCCTTATGCGGTGCCTTTTTGACCTTGGGATTACCAATGCTCAGGTCGAAAAATACGCTCGACCGCGCATAAAAAAACCGGCCCCAAAGGCCGGTTTTCATCCCGTGCAGATCGAATAATGGTTTAATTTCTTTTCCGGTTCGTAATGTCTTCTATCCATTCCGAATGCTCGGACACAACCGAACTGAGTCCGCGGATCGCATTGAGCAAAGCGTCTACAGTAGCGGCATTGGCAAATTTCTCCATCGGGTCACCCTTCTCCATGGTTTGCGATCCCTCTATAAATAATGTCAGCTCGCTGGCAATTTCTGCGCAAGTGTTTATGCCATTGACAGCCCAAAAGATACTATCTGCTTTGGTATTAATGGAGTCGATTTCTTGATCTGTGATTTTGCTCATTGTTAACCCCTTACAGCGCTTCGCGCCTGCCTTCAAATTGTTCACGTACAACATCGATTTCGTTGTGGTAAAGGTCTCCTAAAAACGATCCCAACCCGCTCAAATCCTCAATCTGCTTAATCGCATCCGGATTCTTTGACAAGGAATGGATGCTTTTAATCACGATGCGTAAATGATCGACATAATCCTTCGCGATATATAGAAACTCGGTTGCATCATTAATTGATTCGTTTTTTTCTGCTTCGGTCATCATGCTGAAACTCCTTCCAAAGCCCCTTTGCAAGCATCAATAAGCCGCTGAGCGTCCATTATTAACATTTCGACAGTGGCGCGCGGCAGCTCACCGAACTCGGCTACTTTCTGTTCGGCATAGCTGCAAGTACCGCCGGCGCGAAACAGCTCAAAATCAATGCGCTCAATGGAGGCGGGATCGTAAATTGTGGTCGGTTTTTGATTAACGGCTTCAGCCGTTTGTTGGGCGTGACTAACCATGGCGGTTCTCCTGTATTTGAGATGTCAAACCACCTGCCGTTGGTCTCAATCGCCGGGAGGTGGACTGCGTCGGGTTGAGACTACCGGATACAGGAACCGGCCAGGCCGAAGCCTGCCCAACACAGCCCACCACAATGGAGTTTAAGCGGATTTTTTCCCGCTTGCATTTTCGATGGGCAATAAAAAACCGCTGATGTGATCGCGGCCTTTTGGCCTGTAATTTCCGGGGTCTCAATCCCGGCGCCGGATTTTGCCGGCGCAGATTTAGAATAAGCCCCGATGGTACGCCTGTCAAGGTTTTTTTGACAGCACTGTCATCAATCTTCACCACCATCCCCTCACCCCGAATACATGGCGCCATACGGTAGCCAGCGGCTCAATCATGCAGCGCCCTACGCTGGTCAGCTTGTTGCTGCACCAGCATCTCACGCGCCACTCGCTTGGCTAGATCGCCCGACGATTCGCCAGGTTGCTGGTAAATCTTGAACGAATTTTGATTGCTTTGATGGACGATATTCTGACCCGCTGGTGACGGCAGCGCCGGCAATGGGGCGGCCGCAACAGGAAGGGCTGCGCTAGCGGCAATCGCTGAGCCGACGACGGCCTTTTTGCCGCCGCCAAACAGGCTTGATCCGATCCCTTTGACCCAGGACACTGTTTTCCCAAGCCATGCAAACTTCTCTTTAAACCAATTCATGATCGGTTCCCAGTTTTTGTAGACGGTATAGGCCAAGGCTCCAAACGCAGTAACGCCGGCAATCACCAATCCAATAGGGTTGGCAGTCAATGCAGCGTTCCATAACCATTGCACGGCGATTAACGACTTTGTTGCCACGACGCTTCCTAGCATCACGCCTTTGCTCCAAGTCCAAGCAGCTGCCTGGCCAAATATGGAATTGGTTGACGCGACAACGGCGGAATTTGCCGCCCACTGCCACCCGGCGACGCCGGCCAGTGTTGCCCCGTACCCGACAAATCCAGTTGTCACAACACCCAGCGTCTTGCCTAAGATCGGGAAATCCTGGGCCAATTGACCTACGATTCCGGCTCCTTTAGCCAATGGTCTTACGACAACATTGATCGCTGGCAGCACCGTTCCGGCCAACGTCGAACCGATCGCGGACAGGTTTTGATTCAGCATATCCAACTGGCCGCCGAGCGAATCCAGCAGATCCTTATAACTGTTGTCCACAATGCCTCTTGATGCCTCATTAACGTCCCTGTAATTCTCTTTAAGCTTTTCGAGATTTTCTAACAAAATGACCAGGCCTTTTTTGCCTTCGTCGCCGAAAGATTTTTGAATCGCCGCCGCCCTTTGGTCCTGATCGCTATATTCAGCCAGCGACCGCTTAAGATTCTCGAGCGTCGCGATAACGTCCATTTGCCCCTTGTCGTTACGATCGATGGCAAAGCCGAAATCGTTTGAGGCCTTGGTCATCTGCCTCAGCATCGCACTATACGCCGTCCCCGCCTGGCTGCCCTTTAATGCACCTGAGTTCAATTGGCCCAGCAACGCCACGGTTTGCTCGAGCCCGACATTACTGGATAGCGAACCAACCACGCCCTCCTTCAATGATTCGCCGAGCTGGTCGAAATTCTTAATGGAGAATTTGAACTGTGTCTTGGTAAGCAAATCACCGATTCTGGTCAGCTTTTCCTCGGTACTGCCAGTCATCTTGGACCCCATATTGTTAAAAATATCGCCGACGATAGTGCCGACGTTTTCGGCGCTGCCTCTCGTAACCTTGGCAACCTTGCTGACTATCTCGGTGCCAAAACGCGCGGCTCTCTCGTCTAAGCCGGCAGAGCTTAACGAGTACATAATATCTAGGATATCGCCTTCGGATGCCAGCGATTTACGGGCAAATTCCCGAGCATGGTTGATCGCTCGACCAACTGCCGCCTCAGTGTCGTCGGCATTGATCACGGTCTTTAAGCGCAGTCCGGCTTGTTCGATACCGATACCGGAACTTACCGCCTTGCCGCCGGCGAATGCAAGACCAACGGCTCCCAGTGCTTTGGCTCTAATTGCTCCAAATTTAACCCTGGCTTCCTCTGCTTTGCGCAAGTGGCCCATGGTTTTTCCAAGTCTCAGGCTTTCCTTTTCCAGCAGTTTCTGCTCTCTAACAACATCGCCGATTGATATTCCGTACTTTTCAGCCCGACGTTTAGCATCCTCAAACTTCCCAGCAACCATCTCCATACGATGCGCCACCTTGACTGAACTTTCTCCGAAGACAGTTTGAAACGTCTGCAACTGCTTTAGTTGTCGCTGATATTTCACCACATCTTTCGTTGCGCCGATTTTTCGATTCGTCTCACTTATTGCAGATCCAAGCTTGCTAGTCCGTTTTGCGACGGTATCGAAAACACCGAAGTAAGATTTTGATACAGTGCCGCCGATGACGATACCGAGCCCAATATTTTTAGCAGTCATTGTTGAGTTTCTCCAATAATGTTTCCGTAACTGTTTCCACCAGATAACGCGAGCCACTAGCAAAAGACCGCGGGATACTTTACCCGTGATGGCCCGTACTGCAGAAGGACCCGGTTAAGATGCCTGTTTTTTCTGTTTCCGCCATTTGCGCTTTGGCTTCCGGTTAGTGCGTGAAGGCTTGGTGTAATCGGTCATGGCTTTTAACGACCTATGCTACGCTTGGCGTTGATCTTGGCGACCACCGCCCCCCAATCGCTTGACGAAATACCAGTATTTTGGGGATGCTTCGATCTTGAACTTCCATTCATGGCGTTTACCCTGTTCACCGATTCTCTCCAACCGGATTCAATAGCATGCGATTCCCCGTCGGAAACTTTTGGATTGGTGATCTGCTGATTTTGTAATACGCCCTGCAAGCTCCCAAGACTGTCGGCCAGACCCGCCTGTACTGCTTTAGATCCCACGCGCACGTCGCCGCCTAAATCGTTGATGCGTTCGGTTGTCAAGGAAGTCCTTAATCGCGTCAACGCGCTAATGAAAACCGCTTCCAATGAATCGACATAGTTTTGCGCTATGCGCCGGCCGTCGTCGGTTTCAAGATCCGGGCGTTTGTGCGGGGCGCCGCTGCTAACAATCTCGATTTCACGTTCGCTTTTGGCGCTGTAAATCCCCACGACGCCAATGCTACCTAGGGTCGCGGTCGCGTCGACCACGATCTGATCGCAGGCGGCAGCCAACCAATAAGCTGCACTGGCAGCCATCCCGGAAACGTATGCCACGGTTGGCTTGTCGATTCCCTTGATGAAATTGGCCAGTTCGTTGACGCCTGTCACACTCCCGCCCGGCGAGGAGAAAATCAGGATGATTTTACTCACCCCCGGGTCGCTGACCGCTTGGGCAAGTAAGTATTGAATGTCCGACAAGGCGGTACCGAAACCGAAAAAAGTCAGAATATTCTGCTTGGGGAACAAAACGCCGTCGACCGCTATGATCGCCTGGGCCGATTCGGTTTTGAGCGGTTGCGCGCCGGAAGACGTAGACTCGGCGACCGTGCGCGGCAACCTGGCTTCGATGTCGTAAAGGCTTTCCAGATTCTCACGCGGCAATCCATAGGCTTTTTCCGTGAAAATCATTCCGCCACCTCCATCATCAAGACAATCTCCGGATTGCAATCGGAACGCCGGTAAAAGCCGTCGATCCCCAAATCTTCGGCGGCGCAAATCAACGCTTCTTCCTCGACCTCCAGCGCATATTTCCTAGGAGCCTGTCGGACTTTAGAACCTAAGACGACGGCGATAAAATAGCGGTCATTCCGCTGCCAAGTCAATGTGGTGTTTTCCATGAGTCGATTTATCCCCGTCAATCGTCACCAACAATACCTGTTGCCACCGTCG
>JBNLEI010000148.1:0-9158 GCA_050304855.1 Methylococcaceae bacterium | reverse complement strand
GGCAATTGATTTGCTAATCGAGGCGGAAGGCGTTTTTGTCAGGGACAATATTCAGGCGATCAGTAGTATCGAATTCGCCTGCGGCAAAGGCATCAACGTCGCCAAAGCGATTGCGTCGATGGGCAGCCCGTCGGTTTGCTTGGGTTTTGTCGGGCGGCAGTCTTTGTCTCAGTTCAATGCCCTGGCTTCCCCACTGATAAAAACCGATTTTTGTGCGGTAGACGGTAAATGCCGCACGAATATTACGTTATACGATCCGGCGGAGAAGCGGGAAAGCCATATTAGAACTCCCGGTTTTAACGTCACGGTGGAAGATTGTTCACGGCTTTACGAAAAACTCGACAATCACCTCCTGGCTGGCGATATCGTTGTCTTATCCGGAAGTTTGCCGCCCGGAGCACCGGAAGATTTTTATCGTAAACTGGTCGAATTGTGTCACTGCAAGAGAGCGGTTTCGTTGCTGGATAGCAGCGGAAAGAGCCTGTCTAGCGGAATCTTAGCAAAACCGTATTTGATCAAGCCTAACCGTCAGGAACTGGAGGAAATCGTCGGTAAATCCTTACCGGATCAATTCGCCGTCGTAACCGCCGCTCGCTCCTTAGTTGATGGGGGAATAGAATGGGTGTGTGTGTCCTTGGGAGAGCAGGGAATGGTGGTTGTCGGTAAAGAAATCGCTATTTTCGCGATGGTTGACGATTTGCCGGCAAACATAGTCAGCCACATCGGCTGCGGCGACGCCTTGGTGGCAGGGTTGGCACTTTCGCTCCTTCGAGGGAGTGAACTGCCGGAAATGATTAAAACCGCAGTTTCTTGCGGGACGGCGAATTTGTTTTCCAAGGAACCGGGAATATTCGACCGCAATCGACAGATGCAGATTTTTTCTCGTATTCAATTACTAACTGAGGACAGGAATGACGGGAACGTTTGATGTATAGCTTTGAAATTTCCACTAATAAACGGGAACAATTGATCGATATCACGAAACAGGTTAGGGACTGTCTTGCCCGCAGCGCAGTAACCGAGGGGTTGGTCAACGTTTACGCTCAAGGAGCGACGGCGGCGATCATGATTCAGGAAAACTGGGACGATAGTGTACAAACCGATGTGATTGATTTACTGAGTAAATTGATTCCCAGAGGTGTGTGGTTGCATGATTTGCAAGATGGGAACGGCGATGCTCATTTGAAAGCGGGCTTGGTCGGACCCTCGGAAAGCATTCCTGTTATTGGCGGAGAATTAGGTCTTTCGACCTGGCAGAATATTTTCTTTTGCGAGTTCGACGGTCCACGGAGTGCCCGTAAAATAGTTTGCAGTATCATTCCCGGCTGAACTCGCTGCCGCCCGCTGTCGAAGCGGGCGATAGCCGGTCTTGTCTAAACAGTTACGACAATAATTTTGCAAATGGTGTGAAATTGCTGTTGTTGTGCTGGGTGCAGACGACAAACTTATATTTTTGTTTATCCACTGTCGTTTCAAGGGGTTCCAAACCGGTTTTACGGCGGCACTGCGTCCCTTTGGTAGTGGCCGCTTGGCATTGCGTTGCTTTTGCGGTCAGGTCGATGAGCTTGCTTTCGGGTGTTTTCGGTTTTCCGGACGGTTTGTTTACTGTTGCAGTAACGGTTTCTTTGCTTTTTTGAGATGCTGTTTTGCTTGTCGATTGGACTTTTTTCTCGGCAACCGCTTCCGCTTTTTTGGCTGGTGCGGGCGCTCTAGTTTGTTTCGCCTGAGACTGCTGCGCTGCGGTTTTGGTTTTCTGAGGGGATGAGGCGCTTTGTTTTTGTTGTAGGTATTTATCGACGCCGGTCAGTTTTGCTTTTGCGGGTGCAGATGTCTTTTTAGCAGTCGTTTTCCCGACTTTTGGGGGTTGTTTGACTGCTTCCAGTTTCGCTAAATATCTTTCCACTCCGGTCATTTTGGCCAATGCAGCGGCTTCGGCTTCGGCTTTTTCCTGTTCTTCCTGTTGTTTTCGGGCCAGATATTTCTCAACTCCGGTTAATTCGACAGCTGCGGGGCTTTCAATTGTTTCCTGACTTTCGGCAGGCTGCTGACTAGCCAGATATTTTTCAACGCCGGTCAGTTGTTCGGATTCCTGAGCGGCGCTGATATTTTTTTCCTGCAAATATTTTTCGACGCCGGAAAGTGCGCCGGAGTTTTTTTCAACTTTTGCGGCCGCTTCGTCTCTGTATACGGAAGGATCGTAATATCCATTGGCATCGGGTAACTTTATTCCGGTCAAACTAAGTAGCTGATTAAGAAAACTCTTTGCCATAGTGAGGCCCTCTTTGGTTTTATATTTAGTTATTATTAGATTTATTGATAACGATACTTCAAATCTTTGCCATT
Organism: Methylococcaceae bacterium; assembly: GCA_050304855.1. Lineage (GTDB taxonomy): Bacteria > Pseudomonadota > Gammaproteobacteria > Methylococcales > Methylomonadaceae > Methylomarinum. The sequence goes on along the minus strand of JBNLEI010000148.1, from coordinate 6,815 downwards.
GCAAAAGAAATAATTATCGAAATAATACTTAGCATCATAGCCTAATCGGTCACGGATGTTAAACGGGAATCATTGTCGGAGGGTTTTGAGTCAGTCGATAATTTACGATGGTGCTCGCTAGAGTCTTTTGCCGGCGAGATCGATTTTGGTTTTTGGGAGGGGAACGCGCCGTTTATGAATTTTACTGGGCAGAGAAGAAATTTGAAAATTCGGTTCAGGTTATATTCATTTTCAGCTATCGAAAATGAATTTTTTTAATTTCTAAAAGATCCAGTTAATGAAATGGCGAAATCGAAGAACCAGTCAGAATATAGAGGACAGGCGTTCCGGCAGAGTATCGGCTAAAGTCGGCGGTGGAGTGGGGACTGTCGTCATCGCATTGATCGCGATGTATTTCGGTATCGACCCTCGTGTCGCTGTTCAGTTGGTGGATAATCTTAATTCCGTTCCCGCTCGGCAGCAAACCGCGCCTTACCAAGAGACTCCCGAGGAGGAGCAACTGTCCCGGTTTGTTGCTGTTGTGCTGGCTGACACAGAGGACGCTTGGCGGGATTTATTTAGGGCCATGGGCGCGCGATATATTGAACCCAAACTTGTCATGTTCAATGGCAGTGTTTCGTCAGCCTGTGGTTCAGCCAGTTCGGCGATGGGGCCGTTTTATTGTCCTGCGGATAGCAAAGTTTATATCGATCTGAGCTTTTATCAGGACTTGAAACAGCGGCATCAGGCCCCCGGAGATTTTGCTCAGGCTTATGTGATTGCCCATGAAGTGGGTCATCACGTTCAGCATTTAATGGGTATTTCGGAAAAAGTTCAAAATGCGCGCCGTCGTTTATCGCAAGCCCAAGGCAATGCGTTGTCGGTGAAACTGGAACTGCAAGCCGATTGTTTCGCAGGCGTTTGGGCGCATCAAACCGAAAAGGCGAAGCAGATACTGGAGTCCGGCGATGTCGAAGAGGCGTTAAATGCCGCCAGCGCTATCGGCGACGACCGTTTGCAGAAACAAATGCGTGGTTATGTGGTACCTGAGAGCTTTACCCACGGCACTTCCAAGCAACGCATGTATTGGTTTTCTAAAGGGCTAAAGGGTGGAAAAGTAAACGATTGCAATACCTTTGAAGGATAGCTTTTGCCGGTACGCCCGAAATAACGCAATGAGTTTCTGCATTATCTTTGGAACGTTACCCGTTTAGGATCTTACATTTTTAGAACAAATTAAATTAGTACCGAGTTGCGGCGACTACAATCTTCGGCTGCTGGTAACGGGGGAGTTGAAGGGTTGATTATTCTGATTTTTTAAACAGACCCTTAGCGTTTTTTATGCAGCCGTAAATAGAATCGACAAGGAAGGGATAAGATGTTGTTCGGATTTACAACGTCTCAAATACCGACGGAAATTAATAACAATAACGATGCGGAGGTAGTATGGAAAAATATGTTGCTGAATCTATAGGGACGTTTTGGTTAGTCTTGGGGGGCTGCGGAAGTGCTGTTCTGGCGGCGGCTTTTCCAAACGTGGGTATCGGTTTGCTCGGCGTGTCGCTGGCGTTCGGTTTAACGGTGCTGACAATGGCTTACGCGATAGGCCATATTTCGGGCTGTCACCTGAATCCGGCCGTTTCAGTCGGGCTCTGGGCCGGAGGTCGATTCCCGGCTAACCAACTGTTGCCTTATATTGCTGCCCAAGTGGTGGGAGCCGTGATTGCCGGAGGCGTGCTGTTTTTGATCGCCAGTGGCAAGGCCGGTTTCGATGTTGCGGCTGGTTTTGCTTCCAATGGCTACGGCATTCATTCACCGGGAGGATATTCCTTGACTGCGGCATTGATCACCGAAGTGGTTATGACCATGATGTTTATACTCGTCATATTGGGAGCGACAGATAAGCGGGCTCCACAGGGATTGGCGCCTATCGCCATAGGACTTTGTCTGACTTTGATTCATTTGATTAGTATCCCTGTCACCAATACTTCGGTCAATCCGGCCCGTAGTACCGGCGTTGCTGTTTTTGTCGGCGACTGGGCGGTTGGGCAGCTATGGTTGTTTTGGGTCGCACCGATTGTAGGGGGCATACTCGGCGCGTTTATCTATCGATATATCGGGCGGGAAAATAGTTAAGGTCTTTAATTTACCCCAACCGGGGAATACTATTTCCCCGGTTTCTGCGCACCTAACCCCATTCATTCCGCTATCTTTGTGTATTTGATTCTGCCTTAGGGTTTCGTCGGACTTTTCAAATAGTCATGATTCACTCGGTATTCAGCATTGCTGTCGTATTCTGTTTCACAACAAAACAGGAGGGCAGTCATCATGAATATTTTGGCAAAAGCAACAATCCCGATTTTATTATTGTTTATGGCCGGTTGTGCACATCACCGCGGCTACTATTCCGGTTACTATTCGGATTATCCAAGCGTCGGCGCTTACGGCGCGAGTGTCAACAGTTACGTTTCGGCCGGTTCTTACCCGGTCTATCATCAAAAACCCGTCCATGTTCATCGGCCGGTTGTCGTACACAAACACCGGACAGTGAAAGTGCATGATCATACACCGGTACGTCGGTACGATAGAGGCCACAACGATAGGGACAGTCATACCTGGAAAAACAGGTACCCTGACCGTAAACAGGCATACGGAGGACGTGAATATCGTCAGGATAAAAAATATCGCTACGACGGTAATTATCAGCGCCGCGACGATTCGGTAAAACATTACGCCCGCAGAAATGGCGGAGATAATGCTTATTACGATGGTCGCCGACGTCAAAAGTCAGATGGTGCACGTCGTTCAGACAGAGATAATTACCGCGATCAAAATAGGCGTTATGAGCGTAACGACAGGCGGTCAGGCGATCGCTTCTATCGAGACCGTTAAATCGAAAGAAATAAGACAAAACCATTGACCTTCAATGATAATCGGGATAGATAGGGATAATCGGTTCAATTCATTGAGGTCAATCGGCATGGATTATCAGTACATTCGTTTTTTTAACGAAATCGGGATAGACGATATCCCCCTGGTGGGCGGCAAAAATGCTTCACTGGGAGAAATGTATCAAAAACTGGCAACTCAGGGCGTTAAAGTGCCGAACGGTTTCGCGATTACAGCGGAAGCGTACCGTTATATTCTTGAAAGTGGCGATGCGTGGGAACAACTGCGGCAAACATTGAGCGGTTTGCAGCCTCATGATGTCGAAAGTTTGGCCCGTTGCGGCCGAAGAGCCCGGGAGATAGTCTATTCGGCCGGTATTCCCGCCGACCTGGAAGACGAAATCTGCCGGTCCTACCGGCAATTAGTCGGTGAGTATGGAACCGGTTTGAGTCTGGCAGTGCGCAGTTCTGCTACCGCCGAGGACTTGCCGACCGCCAGTTTTGCCGGTCAACAGGATACGTATCTGAATGTCAACGGAGAGGCTGAATTGCTGGAAGCGTGTCGCCGCTGTTTCGCAAGTCTTTTCACGGATCGGGCAATTCACTATCGTATGGATCAGGGGTTCGACCATTTTAGCGTAGCCTTGTCGATTGGCGTCATGAAAATGGTGCGATCCGATCTGGCTAGCAGCGGCGTGATGTTTTCGCTGGACACCGAATCGGGTTTTCGCGATGTCGTATTCATTACCGCTGCCTATGGTTTGGGCGAGAACGTGGTACAGGGCAACGTCGATCCGGACGAATTCTACGTTCATAAGTCCACTTATTTGCAAGGATATCGTTGTGTATTGCGCCGATTGCTTGGCGCGAAAAAAATCAAGATGGTATACAACGAGGGCAACACGCGAGAAGCGACCAAAAACGTCGTCACCTCGGCTGAAGAGCGGGAACGGTTTTGTTTAAACGATGAAGACGTACTGAAACTGGCGGATTTCGCGATCAAGATCGAACGGTTGTATAGTCAAAGCGCGGGCAAAGAAAGGCCGATGGACATGGAATGGGCTAAGGACGGGTTGGACGGCGAATTGTATATCGTGCAGGCACGTCCGGAAACCGTGACTTCTCAAAAACAAGGTATGTTGCTGGAAGACTATCAATTACAGGGCGGCGGGGACGTCGTTGCGAGCGGCCATGCCGTTGGCGGGAAAATTGCCAAAGGCACGGCGCACGTCATTACTGGCATCGCACATCTGGCGGAGTTTCGCGCCGGAGAAGTGCTGGTGGCCGATACTACCTCACCCGATTGGGAGCCGATCATGAAAATCGCATCGGCTATCGTGACCAATCGAGGAGGGCGAACCTGTCATGCCGCGATTATCGCCAGGGAATTAGGCATACCGGCTGTGATCGGCTGCGATAATGCTACAACCGCTGTTAAAACCGGAGATCAGGTGACGGTTTCCTGCGCTGAAGGTGATACCGGTAAGGTTTATCGCGGCGATATCCCTTTCCGTATCGAGCAAACCGATCTGGCCGGTTTAGAGCGGCCGAAAACCAAAATCATGATCAATCTGGGCAATCCCGATCTGGCTTTCAAAAGCAGTTTTCTGCCCAACGACGGCGTCGGGTTGGCGCGCATGGAATTCATTATTAACGAATACATCAAAGTTCATCCAATGGCGTTGTTGTACCCGGATAAGGTCGAAAACAACGAAGAAAAACTGTTTATCAAGCGTTTGTTGTTAGGTTACGAAAATCCGGCCGATTATTTCGTTCAGCGTCTGTCTGAAGGAGTCGGTACTATTGCGGCGGCGTTTTACCCGAAGCCGGTGGTCGTCAGGATGTCCGATTTCAAAAGCAACGAATATGCTTCTTTGCTGGGCGGTGCCAGTTTCGAAATTAAAGAGGAAAATCCGATGATCGGTTTCCGGGGCGCTTCTCGTTATACACATCCCGCCTATCAGGAAGGCTTTGCATTGGAGTGTGCAGCGATGAAACGGGTGCGTGACGACATGGGGCTGACCAATGTGGTATTGATGATTCCGTTTTGCCGCCGAGTTGAGGAGGGCAAACGGGTGCTGGACAAAATGGCCGAGTTCGGGCTCAAACGAGGCGAAAACGGACTGAAGGTCTATGTCATGTGCGAAATCCCCAATAATGTTATCCTGATCGACGCTTTTGCCAAGTTGTTCGACGGTTTTTCCATCGGTTCTAACGATCTGACGCAGTTAACGTTGGGTGTGGATCGGGATTCGCAAATCGTCGCTTTCGATTTCGACGAACGCGACGAGGGCGTTAAAGCGTTCATTCGTATGGCGGTGGAAGGGGCGAAACGCAACGGGCGTTATTCCGGTATATGCGGGCAGGCTCCATCCGACTACCCGGAAATAGCCGAATATCTGGTCGAGCTCGGTATCGAGTCGATGAGCTTGAATCCCGATTCCGTGATCAAAACTACGCTGCATGTATTGGAAGTGGAAAAAACGTTGAATTAACAAAGAGGTTGATTCAGCACTTTTCGAAATGCATTTTCCGTGCATTGAAACCTTATTACGATAAACCGCTAGCTGCGGTTTGCGGCTTTAAACAATCGATGGTTTCTTTGCCTGTCTTAAACCGACAGTGGACGTGTTGAAAAATATACCTTCCTTATCGAAGAATATTTGACGCCTGTATTCTTTCGCCAACTGCCTACTTATTGAAGAGGTCGCCGTTTCGTCTTAGACAGATCAATTTTTCATCGACCCATTTGCAGCCCCGGAACGGGCCTACCGGTTTCAAACCCTCATCAATTCCCCAAGCTTTTCAGTTTTCGCTTTCGACATCATTCGGCGATTTCGCTAACAGTCTTCTTGAAGCAATTTCTTGAGCTAATTCTGTGAGTTTTTCACAGTTATCTTATGGATTGCTTAACAGAGCCTCGCCCAGCTTAATCGATAGGATAGTTCCAACCATCGATTTTCGGCCTTTAAGCCGAAATTACGGTGGTTTGACAGATTCGGTAAACGGCACTTGTTGGGATCGTAATATCACAGTCTTTAAATCAGATTGTTCCTAGCGAACCCAACGTGAGCGGAATACCTAGGGATACCCAAAATGCTTTTTTCCCGTCTGCCAAATAAATTTAATCCGGATTCGAACTGATTCATTTAACTTTTTAAATTAGGAGTATTCCTATGACGACCATAATACAATCGGGTGTTTTCAATACCCGACCGTCGTATCGACGGAAAGTTGTATCGGCGTTATTGATCGCGTGCTTTTGCGTGGCGGAAGCAAACGGGAAAGCTGAAAACAGTAACCCTTTTCCACCTGACGACGATCCTTCGCATTTTACCGATCTGGTGACCGGCCAATTGCCGGAAGGCCTTCACGAAGCCAACGAGGGAGCATTCGAGGGCGGCGTGACGGGAACTGCCGCCGATGCTCAAATCGACAACGTTTTACAGCCGGTGCAACAAAGAGACGATACGGCAATATTCAATATTCCGACGAACGGGCATCCCAGTCCTTTATTCGGCGCTCAACCTTTTACACAAAAAGTATTGCGTTTCGAGGAGTTCGGTACCAAGCGTCTGAAATTTAAAAAGCGGCCGCCACGCAGATGGCAATCTCTGCCGGCTCCGGCGGACGCTCAGAGTACGCCTGGCGGCCATTCTCTGGATAGATTCCTCAAGCAAAGAATTTGGCCCAATCCAACCGAGTTTGCCAATGTAGATGAGTTGAATCCCTGGCAGTCGGAAATCGAGTCTTTTTTGGGCCGCCAATTGGATAATCCCCCGGCGGAGGGACGTCCGTCCGGTATGGGATGGGCTCACCAACGATGGGACGAATTCACACCGGAGGTTTATTTCCAAACCGCTCAGACGGGTGCGCGTAACAATGGCGGATTAAGGGACCGCATGCAACGACATCAATATAGAAAAGGCGAGTTCGGGAAATGGGGCT
>JBNLEI010000147.1:0-6920 GCA_050304855.1 Methylococcaceae bacterium | reverse complement strand
TTCTTCATCGGCATACCAAAAATCGTAGTTGCCGTAATAAGAGGCCGGAATAACCCAAATCAGTGTAAACAATGTCAGGCCCAAAAAAGCGAAACGTTTTAACGGAGAGGCTACCACTTGAACTGGGCGGCTCAATAGGATCGCCAAAAGCGAATAATGTAGGAAAGTGATCCCTTTAAGCACAACGATGGTTTCCGAATAGCGAGAGACCAGCTTTTGGAGAATAGGGATCAGCGCCAATAACGGTATTGCGCTGAAGATTATGACAAGCAAGCTTAAAAAAGCTTCGCTTTGATCGATGATTTTGCTGATCAAATAGCAGGCGAGCAAAAGGCAGGTAAGCCTGAACCCGTAGGCCGTAAAGCCGAAACTGCTAAAAACCGGGTTATTCGGCCAGATGTAGATAAAACCGCAAGCGATATTGAGCATTAATCCAAGAAGCAGCAAAAGAAACGCTTGATCGATGCTGACATGAAAATCAAGGAGGCGGCATTTTCTCAATAAGATTAGATTCAATCCTGATCTGAGATTGGAGCTTAAATCGCAAAGTGCTTGTTTCATTTGAGTGACAATTTTTGCTGGAAATTGGAAGTGTAGAAAAAGTATAGGGATAGGCGATGAAAGTGACCAGCGTTCCAAGCGGATAATGAGAACTGCTCGGAACAATAAAGTCGTTACGCTCGAAAGTTCGTTTTGGAACGATTTTTTAAGTCTTACAATGATGACGATGGTTTTTTAACCGTTTCCTCTATTACTACGGGATTCAACAATGCTTCAATTTTTTGTTTCATGCTGTCCAGATCGAACGCGCCGAGTTTTTCCATCACGATAACGCCTTGCGGCGAAATCAAAAAAGTCGTCGGTGTCAACATGATGCCGCCGAAAGCTTTGCTGTGTCCCGATTGTAAATCTAAGGCAACATCATAGGGGAGTTGTTTGGCGTTGCGCATCGCAACGACATGGTTGGGCGGGTCGTAATACATGTTGACGGCAATCATTTCAAGGCCGCGCGGATGGTATTGTCGGTAGAGTTCAATCAAATGCGAGATTTCTTCAATGCAAGCGGGACAATCGGTCGCCCAAAAAGTAACGATAACCGGTTTGCCTTTCAAATCGCGGAGTGCGATATCTTTATTGTCGATGGTTTTAAAGGTGACATCGGGTGCAGGTCTAATGATATCGGCTTGCCAAAACCAGATGAGAGCGACGATTAACGCCGCCATCGATAACAGAATCAAGCCGTGTTTAACTTTCATTTTCTTTGTCTATGTCTATGTCTTTCTGGGGAACAGGCAGCCGGTAACCGTCGCACAGTGCACGATACAACGGGACCGGATTGATCAGCTTGGATGTGCCGCTGGCGAAAAAGGAGGTAGCCATCAGCGGAATCAATATCTCATTGCTGTAAGTCATTTCCATGACGATGACGAACGAAGTCAGCGGAGATTGCAGCATGCCGGAAAAATAGGCGGTTATAGTCAACAGAATCATGACTGCTGACGGCGCGATCGGAAACCAGTTGGCCAAATTGACGCCGATACCGGCGCCTGTGGCGATAGACGGGACGAAGATCCCGCTAGGAATACCGCTGAAATAAGTGGCGCAGGTCGCCGCCATTTTATAAAGCGGAAAAAACGGGTCCATGCTGCTTCTGTCTTTGTCTATCAAAATCATCTTGGCCTGTTGATAGCCGGTGCCGAACGAAGTGCCATCGGAATAAAAACCGATGATAGCGATAATTCCGCCGCAAACGAAAGCGATCGTGATTATTGATAGTCCTGTTCGTTTCAGCCATTTACTGCCAGTGACGATGATTTTGCTGAACAAGCCGCCCATCGCCCCGCCGGCGATGCCGCATAACGGGACGGCGATCCAGCTACGATCCCAGGGAAGGACGAAATAGTTATCGGAAAAGAAAATGTAACTGTTGAGGATGGCGTAAGCTGTGATTCCTGAGAAAACAATCGCCGTTAAAACCAAGCTGCTGACTTTTTCTTCCAGCGCGCGGCCCATTTCCTCGATCGCGAAAATGATACCGGCCAATGGGGCGCTGAACATGGCGGCGAAACCGGCCGCACTGCCGGCTAAAATCAGGCCTTTTTCCATGTAATGCGGCGGAAATTTGACCGCTTTACCTAAAGAAGACATCAGCGAAGCTCCGACGTGGGTCGCGGGGCCGCCGAAGCCCACCGATGCGCCCGACAACAGTCCCATGATCGGCAGCAGCATTTTGCCGACTGCGATCCTAATGGAGATCAGCTTCGTGCGCTGGGCAAGATCGCCGGTGATTTCCAGAGCGGTTTTAACTTGCGGTATGCCGCTACGCTCGGAGCCGGGAAAAAAGCGGAACGTCAACCAGGCGGTAAAGGCAAGCCCGAATGGCGCAATGACGAAATTAAACCAAAAATACGCTCTTGACAGGTTTCGATAGGTTTCCGATGCCCATTCGCTGAGTAGTGTCATCGCGACGATCAGCAACCCGACAAGTATAGCGCCTAACCAAAATACCAGACGTTGTCTCCAGGCGGTGACGGAAAGAAGAGAAGTGGATTGCTCGGACATATCGGATTCATTCAGGTGGATTAACCAGATTATAGCAAAGCTGGTAAAATAGGCGGCTTATCACAAAATCCTCAAACTAGACGCAAATGAAGAAGATACTGATTTCCGATAAACTGGCTGATGACGGCATTAACTATTTGAATCAACAAGAGGGAATTCAAATTCATATTCAAACCGGCTTGAGCGAAGACGAACTTTGCGAGCTGATTCCCGACTATGATGCTTTATTGATTCGTAGCGGTTCTAAAGTCACCGACAAAGTGCTGAAAGCGGGCAAGAATCTCAAGGTTGTCGGCCGTGCCGGAATCGGTGTGGACAATGTCGATGTGCCTGCCGCTACGGAACAGGGGGTTATCGTCATGAATACGCCCGATGCCAACGCCACGACAACCGCAGAGCTGGCGATTGCGCATATGTTCTCATTGAGTCGAAATCTGCCGGAAGCCAACGAATCGGTCAGAGACGGTAAATGGGAACGCAATCGTCTGATGGGAGCGGAGATCAGTCATAAAACTTTGGCAATTTTGGGGTTCGGCACGATCGGTCGCATCGTCGCGCAGCGTGGAAACGGCTTAAAAATGCGGGTTATCGCTTACGATCCGTTTGTCACACCGGAAGTTTTTGCCGAACACGGTGCCGAGCCGGTCAGTCTGGATGAACTGGTAAAACAGGCGGATTACTTGACGCTGCATTGTCCGATGATGGAGAAGACCCGCGGTATTATCGGAGCCAAACAGTTGGAAATGATGAAAAAGTCGGCGTTTTTGATCAATTGCGCCCGTGGCGGCTTGGTGGATGAGGAAGCTCTCCACCTGGCATTGACTGACGGCGAGATTGCCGGTGCTGCGCTTGATGTCTATGAACATGAACCGCCAAAGGATTCGCCTTTACTGGGTTTGAGCAACGTCGTGTTTACCCCGCATTTAGGTGCTTCCACCCGCGAAGCCCAGGTCGCGGTGAGTGTGGAAATCGCCCGTCAGGTAGTGACTTATTTGAAAACCGGCGAGGCGGTCAATGCGCTAAATCTGCCGCGGCAGTCTGCGGAAGAGTTGAAGAAAGCGCGTCAGTTCATGATGTTGGCGCATATCCTCGGAAAAATGCTGGGCAATTTGGTCGACTCACCAATCAAGAAAGTCGAAGTCGGGACTTACGGCAAAGCCGCCGATGTGGAAATCCGTCCGATTTCGGTGGAAGCCTTGGTCGGCCTCCTGGCTGATCAGTTTTCCACGCCTGTCAACAGCGTTAATGTGGAAAATATCGCCAAACGCCAGGGCATTTCTTTGATCGAAACTAAAACCGAGGAGTCGCAAGGCTATTTGTCGTTGATTAAAGTCACCGGCTATTGCGAAGACAAAAAAGTTTCGCTGGAAGGGACGTTGTTGGGCGATTGCCATCCGCGCCTGGTTGGCATTAACGATTTCGAAATCGAAGTGGTGCCGGAAGGCACGTTGCTGATTACCCGGCATGACGATAAGCCGGGAGTGATTTCGGCCATCAGTTCGGTATTGGGCGAGTCGAATATCAATATTTCCAGAATGCAGGTCGGTATGGCCGACAGTCAGCAGCAAGCGATGGCGGTGATCAGTATTTCCGACCCGTTAGGCGAAAAATTGGTTCAGGCGGTTTGTGATATTCCTGCTGTGCATTCGGTTAAACAAATCCGTTTATGAGTTTTGACACCGTTTGCTTCGACTGCGACAGCACCTTGAGCCGGGTCGAGGGAATCGACGAATTAGCCCGCCGGAACGGAATGTTCGATCAAGTGGCGGAACTGACCAATGCGGCAATGAATGGCGATTTGGCGCTGGAGGATGTTTACGAAAACCGTTTGGCCTTAATCAAACCGGATCGGTTGTCCATCGAATGGCTGGCGCAACTCTATATCGATGAGGTGGTCGCCGGTGCCAGGGAAACGGTTGCCGCGTTGCAAGGTCATGGCAAACAAGTGCATATCGTTAGCGGCGGTCTAAGGCAGGCGATTTTGCCGTTGGCGAAATTTCTCGGCGTTCCTTTATCCCAGGTCCATGCGGTCGACATTGAGTTTAGCGATGGAGGGGATTATCAGGGTTTCGCCAAGTCGTCCCCGTTGGCTAAAAGTGGCGGTAAAGCCCAGATTTGCCGGCAGATCATAAATGGTAACGGTACGTTGGCGATGGTTGGAGACGGTAAAACCGATTTGGAAGCCAAATCGGCCGGAGCCACCGTCATCGGATTCGGCGGTGTCGTGGCAAGAGAAGCCGTTAGAGCGCAGGCCGATTTTTTTGTCGCCGGGCCGGATTTATCGGCGGTGTTAAGGCACTTGCTTTAGGCAAAATTCGATAAGCCGCAAGCACAGTGATAAAATCAACGTTACGTTGTAAAACAATGCAATATAGCTAATATTTGTTAAGAACGATTTAGAGAGAGACATGGCAGGACATAGTAAGTGGGCGAATATCAAACACCGGAAAGGTGCCCAGGATGCTAAACGCGGTAAAATTTTTACCAAGTTGATTAGAGAGATAACGGTGGCGGCGAAAGTCAGTTCGGATCCGTCAAACAATCCGGCATTGAGGACCGCGATTGACAAGGCGTTGGCCGCCAATATGAAAAAAGACACCATTGAAAATACCATCAAAAAAGCCTCCGGCGCTTTGGATGGAGTTAATTACGAAGAGGTTCGTTATGAAGGTTACGGACCGGGCGGCACTGCGGTGATGGTGGATTGTCTGACGGATAACCGAAACAGAACCGTGGCTGAAGTACGGCATGCTTTTTCTAAAGCCGGCGGTAATTTGGGGACGGATGGGTCTGTTGCCTATATGTTCAATAAGGTCGGCATCATTAGTTTCGACGATTCGATCGATGAAGATGCCTTGATGGAAGCGGCTATGGAAGCGGGTGCCGAAGATATCGTGACTAACGACGACGGCTCGATGGACGTGATTACCACGCCGGAAGAATATCTGTCGGTCAAAGAAGGGATAGTTTCCGCCGGATTCGAACCGGTAAACGCCGAAGTGACCATGCAGGCAGACAATAAAACCGAATTGGATGCCGATGCGGCGGAAAAAATGTTACGCCTGATTGACAGGTTGGAAGACCTTGATGATGTGCAAGATGTCTATTCCAATGCCGATATCAGCGATGAGATAATGGACGCTTGGGGCGAATAATAGCAAAGTCGGTGGCTTTTTTAAGTAAAAGTGCCGCTTGTAACGATGCGTGTATTGTGCGGATTATGCCGGTTTAACGGATACCGTCCGAGGCTTGGCCGTTTGTTGTGAAAGCAACAAGCGGCCAATTGCTATGCAACTTGTACTAATGAAAAAGTCATAAACCATTGACCAGAATTTTAGGGATAGATCCCGGCTCCAGAATTACCGGTTATGGCGTGATTGAATCGTTGCCGCAAGGCAATCGTTACATCGCCAGCGGCAGTATCAGAATCAATGCCGATTCCTTTCCTCAACGCCTGAAACAGATTTTTGACGGTGTCAGCGAAGTGATTGCACTCTACCAGCCTCAACAAATAGCGATCGAACAAGTGTTTATGCACAAAAATGCCGATTCGGCTCTAAAACTGGGGCAAGCCAGAGGCGCCGCAATTTGCGCGTCACTGAACAGGGATTTACCGATTTTCGAATATGCCGCCCGACAAGTGAAGCAGGCATTGGTCGGCAAAGGCAACGCCGAAAAATCTCAAGTTCAACACATGGTAAAAATTCTGCTGAATCTACAGGGTGAGATGCAGATCGATGCCGGCGACGCGTTGGGCATTTGTTTGTGTCATAGCCATCATCAGGAAACACAACAGCGATTGCTAAAGGGGCGGATGTGATAGGTTTTTTACGCGGAAAATTAGTTGCCAAATCACCACCGCAATTATTGCTGGACGTAAACGGGGTGGGCTACGAGGTCGAAGCGCCGATGACCACATTTTACAATCTCCCTGCGATAGGCGATGAAGTGCGCTTGCACACCCATCTGGTGGTGCGTGAAGATGCCCATATACTGTTCGGTTTTTCGACCGAGACCGACCGGATGATGTTCAGGACGTTGATAAAGGTTAACGGTGTCGGGCCCAAGTTGGCGCTGACCATTTTGTCCGGGCAAAGCGCTGAGGAATTTCACCGTTGTATTCATAACAACGATACCCAAGCATTGATTCGCTTGCCCGGTGTCGGTAAAAAAACCGCCGAACGCCTGATTATCGAAATGCGCGATCGTCTTCCCGATTTAAGTGAAACGTCAGCCGGCAACGCTACAATGCCGGTCGATATGGGAAGTCTGTCTGCGGCCAACCCTAGGCAGGAAGCGATTTCAGCGCTATGCGCATTGGGTTACAAACCGCAGGATGCCGCTAAAATGGTGCAGCA
>JBNLEI010000146.1:0-1754 GCA_050304855.1 Methylococcaceae bacterium | reverse complement strand
TGATTTTTTGACAGAACTTGTCTATCCGTCTGACCTTACAGGCCCAATGAGCGGGGTGGTTCGGGAACCGTTTAAGCGCCGAAGCAGACTTTCAGAGTTGCTATCGGTATCCGCTTTGGCTCGGCGCTCTGTGATTGGAGGAAGACGTAACGACGCAATCAGGCTGAATATTCGGACAAGCGTTTTTCGAATTCCGCCGCGATTAACGCATCGTGATGCCGGCGTAACATCGAATCGGTTGGACGCGGAGGGTAGTCCGATTCAACTTCTGCGAGTAGATTGGACATAAAATGGCGTCGTAACATCGAATCTTCAGGTAATTTCTTTTCGACAACGGTCATCACGGGTTCTTCGACTTGGACGATGGCATGTTGTTCGGTTTTGGCGGTATCGGAAAAAATTGAATAGCCAAGCGGGAAAAAAGCGGTGGCTGCCACAAAGATCATAATGACAAATAATTCGGCGACTTCAAACATGATGTATATACCTTTCAAATTTTGTGGAAAAAGACAAGATATCAGTCGCATTTATCGTACCAAACCCGAAATCTCCTTTATTTCAATACGTTGAGTGCCATTGGTGTTGGTGTAATTGTTTCTAAACAGACAATCACGACAAAATGAACGAGACTTTTGTCGTTTAAGGAGCAAGCGTGAGTTGATTACACGCGAAGAGAAAGTTTCCGAGTACCGTCAACTATACATGGCGGTGCCGGAAAAACTCCGGATTAAAAAGCGGGTGGCGAGATTAGATTGATTGAAGCGAGATAGGATGGCGGCCGGTCCGAATGACTGACCGCCATTGCCATGGACCTATTCAAATATGTCTTCTTTCTCGCAGAACTCGACTTCGCCGCTTTCGATATCGTACATGCCGCCTACGATATCGATTTTGTTTTGTTCTACCAGAGTCTTCAGGGTATGGCTTTTATCCAATACTTGCTGAATGGTTCTTTGAACGTTGCGCTTGGCGACCTCATTGATAAAATCTTCCTCTAAGAGGTCGGCATGGTGTTGGTGCACATGTTCCACTGACGGTTTGATTTTTGCCAGCAATCCGGTTAGGTGTTCCAACTTCACGTCGGAACAAGCTCCCCGCACCGCGCCGCAACGAGTGTGACCCAAAACCATAATCAGTTTGGAGCCGGTGACGTTACAAGCGTATTCCATACTGCCGAGAATATCTTCATTGATGACATTGCCGGCGACTCGGACACTGAATATATCTCCCAGTCCCTGATCGAAAATCAGTTCCGAGGATGTGCGCGAATCGATGCAAGAGAGCACGATAGCAAAAGGATATTGTGCGGAACTGGTGATGTTGACTTGGGCCAGCAGGTCGTGGTGCGAGTGCAGGTTGTTGACGAAACGCTTGTTACCTTCTTTTAAGATTTGTAATGCATCGGCCGGGGTCAGGGTTTCCTGGTCGAATTTGGAACGCACCGGATGAGCGGTCGGCATATCGATGAATTGGAAATCGATGTTTTTATCTTTGGCTTCGATTTTAAAATTCTCGATAATCTCGCGGACGTCGTAATCGATGAATTTAGCACCCATCGCATTGATGATCAGTTCGGTGTTAGAAGGCTGTCTATGAAGGACTTGAAGCAGGTTGGCTTTATTCAGGAATGAAACGTGCTCGGCTAAGTGGAGTATGCTGGTATTGCCTTTCTGGGTGCGTTGAAAATACATGCCCATGCGAGAGTTTTCCATCAAAATCGAGAAAATGGCAATGCCGGTACCGATGGCGACTCC
>JBNLEI010000145.1:0-17232 GCA_050304855.1 Methylococcaceae bacterium | reverse complement strand
CATCGTAACGACCGATCCGCACATAACCCGCAGGATCTTTACTCCATTCGCGTTGAAAAGCAACGAATAAGACTTCATTGCCACCACCGCCGACCGAAGCCACGCCTTCGAAACCGAAACGTTTTTGTCGTGCATTCGTTTCATCCGGTAATTTAACGACATTATCGATATTTCCATGCATGTCGACATGCAGCAAAAGGTTGTAACTGGCAAAAGGACGCGAGTCGTCCCCGACCGTGCCAGCGCCCTCGGAAGCAATCCAGAAACCGCCGTTGGCACTGCTGCTGATCCCTTCGGGATCAAGATTGACGCTACCGTCGGCATTGACCAGTTCCGGATGAATGGCAGCCAATTTGTTATGACTGTCCGATAAAACAATCTCTCCATCGATCAGAGCCGGCTCATGATGAATATCCAATTTATAGATACGGCTTTGCTGAAAGAAACTGTCATGTATCGAATAAGCGATATGGTCGTTGTACGAGTCCATGGTCAGGCCGGATAATGCCGCCCAGGGGATCGGGGTGCCATCCGTGCGATTTTCCGAAACAACCGTCGGATACTCCGCGCGGCCGCGTTCCAGACGGTAAATAGTCAGTACCGAACGGTAGCCGTCTTCGCGTGCGTCGTTTTCGCTGGCGGACACTAACAGGTTACGTTTGGGAATGGCTTTGATACCTTCGGGACCTATGCCGGCCGGCAGTGTTTGCACTAACTCGTAGGCAAGGCCATGCTTGCTGACTTTATACACAAAAATCACGCTAGCACGCTCGGAAGCGACAAACAGATAAGTTTCTTTGCCGAAAACACCCACATCGACATTTTCCGGTTCGTTACCTTTGTTCTTGGACCTGCCGTCCGGGTAATGCCCGGTGCGCACGGACTGGTGATCCAAAGTGTTGCCGGACGTGTAAATGATGCGGCCGTAACGATCGAACACGGTAAATCCGCGGCTGCCCCCATCAAGATCACCTTCGTCTGCAGTCGCAAACAGTTTATCGTTCAGCCATGCAACACCATCCGGCTCGCGCGGAACATGTAGCAGCTCGCCGTCTAAACTGATCAGAGCCGGGTCCTCTTCTTTAACATCGATTTTAGATAAATCGACATAACCCGCGCTGAAGTGGTTTTTAACGCGCCCGCTGACCAAGTCGACCAGAGCGAGATAATTGTTCTCCTGAAATGAGACCACGGCGATATTCCGCCTGTTGATATCGACATATTCGGGTTCCGCATCGCTCGGATACAAATCTGGAATGCCGCTGAGTTGTACGTCCCGGGTTCTCCATTGAGAAGGCTTACCGATCAGATCGACAATCACCAGAAATCCGCTAGGCCCTTGCGGCAAGGCGCCGTCGTTATAGTCTTCGTCGCGCTCGTTCTCGATGACTACGGCAGCGTATCGTTCATCCGGGCTCACGGCAACGGAATCGGGCTGTCCGCCAAGATCGACAGTACGAACCACTGAATGATTGTTGATGTCGACAACCAATAATTTGCCGCTGGGAGAAACAAAATCGGGGGAAGTGTTGACCGCAACCAAAGCATACCGACCGGCAACGGCGACCGAAGTCGGTTCACCGCCAACCTCTATGCTGCCCAATGCTTGTGGGTCTGCCGGATTACGGATATCGACAAACCCCAGGCGGCCGGCCACTCCGTCGGTATAAACCAACGTGTTACCGTCTTTGCTGACGTCAACAATTTCGGAAACGGTTTCCTGATTTACGTCGGAATTCAAATACACCGGGAAAGACGCGATGCGGTTGAAAACCTTTTCCGATGTGTTGCGGTGATTGAAATGTCTGTCGTCTCCCTTACCTGGATAAAAATCGGCATGGGCTGTCGTTATCGACGCCAGCAGTGCGGTAGACAAGATCAATGTCCGCAATGTTAGAGTATCGTTGAAAGAGTACATTTATCCCGCTCTTGATTGTGATCGTTGCGGGAATGGTAAAGATTCAATATTGCAAAATGATGACAATAAAATGATTTATTGTTTATCGTCGATCTCAAAAAAGATCCATTCGACGCGAGGAAACTTCTGCTTGATTGCCTCTTCAATTGCATTGATTTCCTTAACGGCTTGGTCTACTCGCAAAGTCGGTGTCAATTCCGCTTTAATCGCCACCATGACGCTATTGCCATGATTGATCGCCCAAACGTTGAAAACCTGCTCCACGCACGAACGCTCCTTCAGCAGCCGGGTGACATCGTCCTGAATATCTAATGACGCTTCCCCCAACAGCAATGAATGAACTTCATAACCGATGATCACGGCAACGCCAACCAGTAGCATCCCGATTAAAATCGACCCCGTGGCGTCAAATAATGTATTGCCGGTTATCATCGACAGCGAGAGCATGACCAGCGCGACCATCAACCCGGCTAATGCAGCCAAGTCCTCGCCCATGACGACCATTAATTCGCTCGAATGCGTTTCCCGGAACCATTGCCACAAACTACGATCTCCTTTTTCCTCCGACATAGCGGATGTCGCGCCTTTCAGCGAAAAGAACTCCAGCCCGACCGCAAACAGCAAAATCAAAAAAGCAACACCCGTGTCTTCAAGCTCGTGCGGCGTGGTCAAACGCAACCACCCTTCATAAATGGAAAACACACCACCCACCGAAAACAACGTAATCGCAACCATCATCGACCATATGTAAGATTCGCGACCGTATCCCATCGGATGTTTTGTCGTAGCGGTTTTTTCAGATCGTTTTAGACCGATCAATAACAACACTTGGTTGCCGCAATCGGCAAACGAGTGAATCGCTTCTGCAAGCATCGACCCGGAACCGGTCCAAACGGCTGCAACGGTTTTAGCGAGAGCAACTCCCAGATTAGCGGAGAGCGCATAAAAAATGGCGCTGGTGGAATTTGAATGTGACATCGAAAGAAATTGATTAATATTGTAAAAAATCGCTATAAAAAGTACCGCTGATTTTTTCTCGGCTATTCGCCGTTCGGCCTTTCAAAACTGTTAGCACCGCCCCCATTCTTGTTTATTCCGGACGCTCCTCATCATCGCTCCTTTCTATCATTTCCGTTTTCTTCAGAAATAACGGATGCAAAAACGCGCCGACGATAAACCCCCCTAAATGCGCCCACCATGCAACATCGATGGTCGCCCCTTCAAACATGATCGAAGTCGTCGCTTTTTGTAGTTGCATGATGACCCAAAAACCCAGAAAAGCAATGGCCGGTATTTCAAAAAACAACGGAAAGATAATGATCGGAATCATGATGATGACCCGGGCATACGGAAACAGGAAAAAATAGGCGCCCAAGATTCCGGCAATAGCACCGGAGGCCCCGACAACCGGAACCGCCAGTTGCGGATCGAAAAAAAACTGCACATAAGTCGCCAACAGGCCGCACATGATGTAAAACGCCAGAAAACGACCAGGCCCCATCAAGTCTTCAATGTTGTCCGCGAAAATCCAAAGAAATAGCATATTCATTAAAATATGCAGCCAACCGCCATGTAAAAACAGGCTGGTCAGAAAAGACAGATAATGGTCCGGCGGTAAGCCGAAGCTTGAGGCCCAATACGGGTTGGAATAACGAATCGGCACCATGCCGTACTGATATACGATCAACCGTTGCATCTCTTCCGGCAACGTCTGCATCAGCAGGAAAACAGCGGTACACAAGGCCATAATCGACCACGTGACAATTGGCGTTGTATTGCAGGGGATGGAATCTCTAATAGGGATCATTTAAACCACTCTGACGTAAATTTACACCGACACTTAAAAATTCGGCTCAAACGAGCGACCGGGAGCCGGATTTTTAAGCCATTATCCTGTTATCAAAACTGCGCGTCCCAAAATTTTTCCAACCGCTTTTCCGAGACAGGATAAGCGGTTTTGAGTTGTTGAGCAAATAATGAAACTCTAAACTCCTCCAAACTCCAACGAAACGGCTGTTGTTCCGGAATCACGATTTCGCTTTTCATTTTCTTTTCGACCTCGTTCCAATAACGGAGCCAAAAACGGCGCAATTCTTGTTGCTTGGTAGCATCCGTTTTTTGCTTATCCAATCGACAGAGTATCGCTTTAAGATAACGGGGAAAACTTGTTAATTGCTGGTAGGGAGTGTGCATGACAAAACCTCGATACACCAACAAGCCAAGTTGCTCATTAACGTCATCGGCCAAATCTCCAGCAACATCCGGCTGCCTTAAACGATTGCTTATTTGCTGGTAAAGTTCCGCGATTTCGTTTAATAGCTTGCCGATTGCATTGGCTACGTTGATCAAATCGTTTTTACGATCCCTTAACGTATCCTCAAACCTTTGCTGACTTCGTATGTCTGGCGTTTGCACAAAGACAGCGGCAAAAATAGCGTACAGCAAATCATGGTCCAAATTGCCGCCAGCCCGATCGGGAAGCAATGGATGCGGGGCAAGTCGATTGAATAACATAGCGATAGCCGGCTTAATTGAGGTATTCTTCAGCAAATATTTACATTCCTTACGGCATCGACATTGAAACAAACGATTCAGGCCGGCGGCATGCGCATACTCGGCTTTTTGCCGAGTGTCGAAAATTCTCACTCCTACCGCATCGCCTTGATCGACAATCGCCGGATAACCCACAAACGATTGGTTTTTGTGAACGAACTGCCAGGTTTCCGGTAGGTCGCCGAATTCCCATTCGGTACAACCGCTGTAGTTCAGTTCGTCGGCGGCCAATTGATCGAAACTGTCGCCGGCCTGCTGCGCATATTGTTTTTGCAGTTTATCGAGCTGTCGACCATACGCAAGTGCTCTACCCTTTTCGTCGACCACGCGAAAGTTCATCTTCAGATGCTCGGGCAAAGCGTCAGGTTGCCATTCGTTCAACGGAATCGACTCGCCGGTCAGTTTGCGCAAGCGGTTGCCGAGCCACTCGAACAATGAGCCTTTAAAATCCGGCTCGATCTCAAGACACTGATTCGCCGTTTGCGGCACCGGCACGAAATGCTTGCGCAACTGTTTAGGTAAGGTCTTGATTAACGCCCCTATTTTTTCTTCCAGCATCCCCGGCACCAACCAATCGAACGACTGCATCTTCAGTTGATTGAGTTGATGGACCGGAATAATCGCGGTCACACCGTCTTCATCGTGACCCGGTTCGAAACGGTAATGCAGTTCAAACGTCAAATCGCCGATTTTTTTATGATCGGGAAAATCCCATTCGCTGACCTGTTGATCGTCAGCACGAGTCAGATCCTCGCGGGTGAGGAATAGAATCTTGGGATGTTCCTTTTCCGCTAGTTTACGCCATTGATCGAGCGTAATACCGTTGACCACCGTCTCCGGCAATTTTTGATCATAAAAGCGATACAACCACTCTTCATCTTCAACCAGATCGACGCGACGTCCTTTATGCTGAATATAGCCGACTTCCTCCAACAATTTCTGGTTGGCTTTGAAAAACGGTGCATTGGTATGGTAATCCTGGGCAACCAAACCGCAACGGATAAAAATTTCCCGTGCAGCTTTCGGGTCGATGCGTTCGTAAGGAATTTTCCGACCGCTTTGCAAGGTTAGACCGTACAATAAAGTACGCTCGTAAACAGCGGAACGCCCGGCTTTTTTCTCCCAATGCGGATCGTAGTAATTACGTTTAATCAAGTGTTGTGCGCATTCCTCGATCCATTCGGGTTCGATTTTGGCGACGGTTCGGGCATAGACCTTAGACGTTTCGACCTGTTCCCCGGCCATCAGCCATTTCGGCCGGGCCTTGTGTTGCCCGGAACCGGGAAAAATATAAAACTTCAGATTACGGGCACCTAGATATTCGTATTGTTCATGACGAAAACCGATATTGGAAAGCAATCCGGTCAACAGGGAACGGTGAATTTCGCCATAGCCGGCCTCGAGCTGATTCGGCCGAAGTTTCAGCTCGCCTTTGATAACCTGCATAATCTGACTGTGAATATCATGCCATTCGCGCATGCGGATATAAGACAGAAAATTGTCACGGCAGTATTTGCGAAGTTTGTTATTGGATAAATGCTTCTTCTGTTCTTCGAACGTGTTCCATAGATTGAGCAAAGACAAAAAATCGGAATCTTCCGCCTTGAATACGGCGTGCTTGGCCTCCGCCTGCTGCATTTTATCGGCCGGTTTTTCGCGGGGGTCCTGAATGCTAAGGGCGGAAACGATAATAGCCACTTCGGTCAGACAATTGTTTTTAGCCGCCGCCAGCAACATTCTGGAGAGCTTGGGATCGGTCGGAATTTTCGCCAGCTGTCTGCCGGTATCGGTCAACTTGCCGTCTTTATCCAGCGCATTGACTTCATGGAGCATGGTTTTACCGTCGCGGATCATCTTCTCTTCCGGCGGCTCGACAAACGGAAAATCCTCGATATCGCCAAGCTTGAGCGTAGTCATCTGCAGAATGACCGACGACAGATTGGTTCGCAGTATTTCCGGTTCGGTGAATTCCGGTCGGGCCTTGAAATCCTCTTCCGAGTACAGCCTGATACAGATTCCTTCCGCCACCCGGCCGCAACGCCCCGCCCGCTGATTAGCGCTGGCTTGTGAGATTTTCTCGATCGGTAAACGCTGAATTTTGCTGCGATGGCTATAACGGCTGATTCTGGCGTGCCCGCTGTCTATGACGCAACGAATGCCGGGTACGGTCAATGAGGTTTCGGCGACGTTGGTCGACAACACGATGCGCATGCGTCCGCTGGGTTTGAATACCCTTTCCTGCTCGCTGACGCTGAGTTTGGAATACAGGGGCAAAATTTCATAGCGGGTGCCGTGATGCTTTTTCAAAGAATCCGCAGTTTCGCGAATTTCCTGCTCGCCGTTCAGAAAAATCAGGATATCGCCGCGCAGGTCTCGATAAAGTTCGTCCACCGCATCCAAAATACCCTGTTGCAGATCCGCCGACGTTTCATCGTCTTCCTCGATTTGTTCAATCGGCCGATAACGCATCTCAACCGGATAAGTCCGGCCGGAGACATTGATAATCGGCGCATTGTCGAAATGTCGGGAAAAACGTTCGGGATCAATCGTCGCGGAAGTGATGATCAGTTTTAAATCGGCTCTTCTCGGCAACAGCCATTTCATATAGCCGAGTAGAAAATCGATATTCAAACTGCGTTCGTGGGCCTCGTCGATGATAATCGTGTCATATTGATTCAAATAGGGGTCGTTCTGGGTTTCGGCCAGTAGAATACCGTCGGTCATCAATTTGACCAGCGATTGTTCGTGAGTCTTGTCGTGAAAACGCACTTTATATCCGACTGACTTGCCGATGCTTTCGCCCAGTTCCTCGGCGATACGGTCGGCCACGGTACGCGCTGCGATCCGTCGCGGTTGGGTATGGCCGATAAAACCAGCCGCCCCTCTGCCTAAAGACAAGCAAATCTTAGGCAACTGTGTAGTTTTGCCGGAACCGGTCTCGCCGCAAACAATCACGACCTGATGATCAGCAACTAGTTGAGCAATTTCATCCTTTTTCTCGGTGACCGGTAAGTCGGGATAATGAATTGCTGGAATCGAAGTCTTACGACGATTTCTTCTCTCGATGGAACGATCGATTTTTTGCCCCAAAGCGACAATTCTTTCCGCCGGATCGTTGCCTTTTCGATATTCATTTCGAAGGCGGTCGAGCTGTCTTTTACAGGCATGCCTATCGGCGTTCATGCATGCTTGTAATTTTCGCGAAAGCTGTTTAAAGGTATCAGGTGAAGACATTAATGATCGTCGTACAAAATTGGGCTATTATATACGTTGAGTAAATTAACTTTAATCGATGATTTTTTCTGGCTTTAACACATCCGGAAGCCCTTATGCTGTCATCCATCACTTCAACGTCAATTGATTTCGGCAGGAATACTACCGTACCGAGGCATGTCGACGAGAGCGATAAAGCGCCTCAGGATAAAGTACGGAAAACGCATTCAACAGAGGACAACGCATCGTTCTCACCTCAGGAACAGCGTGAAATTGAACAGCTCAAAGCCCGTGACCAGGAAGTCAGAGTCCATGAACAGGCCCACTTAAGCGCCGCCGGCGGCATCGCGCTAAGCGGCGCTAGCTTTACCTTCGCTACCGGTCCAGACGGCCAACGTTACGCTATCGGCGGCGAAGTTAGTATTGACGTATCGGAAGTGCCCGGCGATCCGCAAGCAACGATTAGAAAAGCCGAACTGATCAGAAAAGCAGCGCTAGCGCCGCTTAACCCCTCTTCTCAAGACCACAAAGTTGCCGGTAAAGCAGCGCAAATGTCCAATAAAGCACATGCCGAACTCTTACAGCAACAGAAAGTTGAAGACAACGAAGATAACAAAGGTTCCCATTTTGACCTAACCGTCTGAAGTTGGTTAGATCAGGGATTGGTAAATGCGGCTGCAAATCCCTTTCCCGGTTCTATCCGAATCACTTTGACCCGTTGGATAGGCGCGTCTTCGAACTCCATGGTTTGAACGTCAATGATGTCGTCGATGTTGACAAAACTTTCGCCTTCCCAAAGCAAAAATAGGCCGCCTTCAGAAAAATCCAACATATCTACAATGAACGAATCGGCCGGCGGATTGATCACTCTAATTTTTGCCCTGTGCTTTAAGCGAAGATGTTTACGTTTATTTTGGTTTGTCATCGGTTATTTTCGAATCATTAAAAAAAGACCGCTGGCAATTGCCAGAATGGTTACTGTCATATCGCTATAAGAAAATGTAACATGAAATAGTTGGATACAGCTATTTAAAATCAACCAGATAGATAGCAATAATAAACCAATATCGGAAAAACGTAACTTAATTACTGAAATTATCAGGAAAAACCCGGATACCAAAGCAAGCACAGCCAAAGCCGGTTTTTCGTAGGCAAAATGTTGATGAGTCAGATTCAGCACTCCGCCGGTAATCAGCCACAATGCCAACAACAATAGACCAATTTGTTTCATTCGCTGTCTTAAATGTCCTTTAACAATCGATTGATGTTACTTTTCGCCAAACAATTGAGCGACTCTTCCGACAAAGACGAGAAGGTTTTTAATTGTTCGGTGCCTGGCAAGCTGTTTCTGCCTTTTGTCTCTAAAGCCTCAACCACCGACACTACCGTCATTCGGTCGATATCGTAAGCGGGTTGAAAATCGGAAATCGATTCGTCTGCGGTTTTCAATTCCACCAGCAAGCGACAGCCGACAAGCGTACTGAGTGACTTCTGAACGATCACCATTGGTAAGCTCAATTGTTCGGCTATCTCGTCCGCATTCAAGGCCTGTTTTCCGGCCGAAAAGCGATTCACAATCAGGTGCATAATCTGTAATGCAATGGATTTTCTCAGGTTCAAACTCAAATCGGAAAACTGATCGTAATGACAATAACTGGCATAGTTTTGAATGTAAAAACAAATCTCGCAGCCTAGTAAGACGACAAACCATCCCAACTGCAGCCAAATCAAAAATAATGGTAAAGCTGCAAAACTGCCGTAAATGGCATTATAGCTGGAAGCTCCCAATTGCAAAGTTAAATAGGCCCATTGTACCCACTGATAGAGAACGCCCGTCATGATACCGGCAATGATGCCGGCTTTAAATTCAACCTTGCGATTAGGCATGAACATGAAGATAAAGGTAAACAGCATGGCCATGATCAACAAAGGAGAAAAACTGAGGGTATATAGCACGACCCGAGTACCGAATTCCGGCAAATGGATAGCTCCCATCAACCAAGTCAATTGGGTCTTCACGAACACAGTGATACTGCCCGATAAGATCAGCAATACCGGGGCCAACATCATCATCGACAAATAATCGGTCAGTTTTCTCGGCAACGACCGGTTCGCGCTAATTTTCCAGATATGGTTGAACGACTCTTCGATATTGCCAATGACTTTGATGACAGTCCAAAACAAGAGTGCCACTCCTATTCCGGCTACCACCCCGCCTTTGGTGTTAGCCAGCATATTTTCGGAGAATTCGATCAGCTGCATCATCATCGCGTCCTGTTTGGGACTTTGTTCCAACAAACGCTCACGCAACACTTTCTCAAACCCGAAACCTTTTGCGATTCCGAACAACAAAGCGATCACAGGCACAATGGATAACAAGGTGTAAAGCGTCAGAGCCGAAGCCCGCAACGGACACAGGTCTTTGATGAAACCGTTAAACGCAAGCAGAGTAATTCTGAATGTTTTCACGGCACTTGCTTTTAACCGACCCAGCTTTTCTTCCTGAATCAGCCATATTCCTTCGTTTATAAAATCGGTTATTTTAGTTATCATTTGAAAAATAAATTCACACGGCCACGCAGTTGCCATTTTAAAGCTTAAACGTTACAGGAAAAAAAACAAGCATGCCAATCAAGCCAGAAAAGGAAAAAATCTTGGCAACACTGTCCTTGATCCTCTTTGTAGGCGTCAGTTATTTCTGTTTGGGCTTGCTGGGTTTGCAACTGGCTGTGCCACCCAGCCAGGCTGGAGCAGTGTGGCCGCCGGCGGGTATCGCCCTCGCCGCCATGTTGCTTGGCGGCCCTCGCATCTGGCCCGGAATTTTTATCGGGAATTTTTGCATCAGCGCATGGGCATTCGGCTTCAACCCTGAATCTATCGTCATCTATTTGGCTACCGGAACGGGAGCGACGCTATGCGCCTATACGGCGTTCAAATTGATCAGACACGCCAACCTGCCCGACGAACTGATCAAGATAAGCGATATCGTCAAATTTCTACTCATCGGAGGTCCGTTAAGCTGCCTAATTCCGGCATCGGTAGGCATCGGATCGATGTATCTCGCCGGTATCGTCAGCGGGTCGGAAATCGCCGTCAACTGGGCCAGCTGGTGGGTTGGCGACACAATCGGCGTATTATTATTCACTCCTCTGATACTTGCATTGTTCTATCCGAACAGCGCAGTTTGGAAACGTCGCAGAGTCATACTCGGCTTACCATTGCTCATTACGTTTTTGCTGGTGATTTTGTTTTTCTTTTATATCCAAAAACTGGAATACGACCGACAACTGGAACAGTTCGCCACCCAGTCAAAAATAGTCACTCAATCAATTAATTCCCGCATTCAAACCCATATCCGCAACATCGAGTCAATCCACAGCTTTTTTATCAGTAGCGAAGAAATCAAAGAAAAGGAATTCAAATCCTTTACTCGAACTTCGCTGTCTCAATTTCCTGAATTGAAATTAATCCGTTGGTTGAAATTTAAAGCTGCGGACAAACTGATTACCCAATATTATGAAAAAAAACCGGATTTCAATGCGAATATCAACCGTATTCCCGATCAGCTTTTAACCCGCTTGAAGGGAAAACATTTTTTATCGGCACTGTCCTCCTTGCTTACAGAAAATCCGAAAATGTTGGATTTGTTTATCCCAGTCTACGATAACGTCGATCATAGGCAAATCAATTTATTCGGAGTCATTAACATCTCAATCGACATCGACGATTTGATTAAAGAGATTCTGCTTCAAAGCCAGTTCAACCAGATTAATCTGTCTATAGCAGATTCGGCCAGCGGCCGGGAGTTTTTCAGCAATTTCACTCAAAGATCTCATTTCAGCGATACGATCCAATACCGGTTGAATATCGTCGGCCAGGAATGGTTACTGTCGTACGGCATGATCAACAATATCGACAACCAAACCCATTGGGCGATGTGGTGGGTGATTATCAGCGGATTGTTATTCGCCAGCCTACTCGGAACCGGACTATTGCTACTGACTGGCCGAAACTTTGAAACCGAAGCGGTTGTTTCGGAGAGAACCGCAGAATTATTGGCGGCCAAAAACCATGCAGAAGCAGCCAATCAGGCCAAATCGCATTTTATATCCAACATCAGTCATGAGTTACGAACCCCGTTAAACGGTATTCTCGGCTTTACTCAACTGTTACGGCACAAGTCCAATTTAACCGAGGATGATCGTAAGAAAGTCAATATTATCGATCATTGCGGGAACCATTTGTTAAACCTAATCAACGATCTCCTGGATATCTCCCGAATCGAAACCAACAAAATAAAAATCTTGAACAAACCGTTCGACTTTAACAGTTTTATCGATGACGTTGTCTCCATTTTTAAGCTGAAAGCCGAGGAAAAAAAACTAAATTTCGCAGTACACAAACACTGCCGTTCGCCCATGGTAACCTCGGATGAAAAGCGCTTACGTCAAATTCTGGTTAACCTGCTAGCCAATGCAATCAAGTTCACCGAAGAAGGAACGGTTACATTATCCGTCAGCAACGACGGACGCTGTTTATCCTTTATTGTCCAAGATACCGGTTGCGGGATTTCCACGAGCGATCAGGAATCGATTTTTTCCCCGTTTGTTCAAGTCCAAAACCAGGAGTTTTCCAAAGAAGGCATCGGGCTGGGACTCGCTATCACGCAGGAACTGGTTCGCCTAATGGAAGGCAAGCTGACTTTATCCAGCTCTCTGAACCAAGGCAGTATATTCGAAGTGTTGATTCCGTTGAAGAACAACGGCGAACAGTTACAAAACTCCTGCCAGGGATATCGGTCCGACAATAACGAATTTAGCCATTTGAACATATTGGTGGCAGACGATAACGATATTAATTTGCTTTTATTCAGTAACATGCTAGACACCCTCAATTGCCATTACGATCTGGCGGTAGACGGTGGCGAGGCCTACGACTTACTTAAACGCAATAACTATCAATTGGCTCTGATCGATTTGAACATGCCCGTTTTATCGGGTATGCAACTGATCGAGAAAATTAAGGACGATGAACTCGCTGTCACTACGGTAGCGGTCAGTGCCTATGCAGACCAGAATATCATTCATTCCGCGTTGGAAGCCGGTTTCGATGATTACTTGACTAAACCGGTAGATGTGCAAACCTTAGAAAAATTGATCATCCAAGTGAGCGCCGAATATGCTTAGAGTTAAAGTACTACCGCCCGTTAAGGGGCTTTTTCTAGTTGCCGCCCTATTTTGGTCCAATCTGAATGCGGCGGAATGGCCTGAAATTATGCTTTCGAGCGAATTGGCCGACACGGCACAAACCGTTAAAACGATCACTGTTCCCAAAGACCCGGTCTACCGTAGCCAGAAAAAATATCGGGCTTATCCGCTAAGACCGGTTATTCAGGATTTGGCTAAACATTATAACGGCGATTTAATGCAGGCCGTTTTGGTATTGACTGCGATCGACGGCTATAAAGTGTCGATGACCTATACTGATGCGGTTGAGGAAGACGGTTATCTGGCTTTTAACGACGTATCGGCCGCTCCGAAGAAATGGACACCGTTTAAATTCGGTGATACCGAGATGACGCCCGCACCCTTTTATCTGGTCTGGACCAAACCCAACATTGACAAGTGGCGTTATCCCTGGCCATTTCAATTGAACACCATTTCGATTCAACCCGCCGAGGTTTATTTCGGCAAGGCCGCCCCGAATTCCCAGGAAAAAATAGTCAAGCAAGGTTTTGCCGTCTTCAGCCGCTACTGCATTCGTTGCCATGCCGTAAACGACAGCGGAGGTAAGGTGGGACCGGAACTAAACGCTCCGCAAAATATCACCGATCTTTACGGCACGGAAATATTAACAAAATTGATCCTGAATGCTCCTCTCTATCGAAAGAACACCAAGATGCCGGTTTTCAAAGAGATTCTGACCACCTCTCAGGTTGATAGTATTCTGGCTTACTTAAAAGCAATGAAATCCCCGCTCCCTCAACCTAATGAAAACAAGTAAATTTTTTCTCATTTTATTCCTTATCGGAGTACAAAACGTCGCATACGCTTTCGATTGGACCAGCAGTAACTTACAGGTTCTTTACGGCAACGACTTTGAATTGGGCGATCGAAGCAGAACGACGGTGACAGTGGAACATGCCCATGGTTGGAAGTACGGCAGCAACTTTTTTTTCGTCGATACGATAAGTCGAAATGATATCGGAGTAGAAGTCTACGCCGAAGTTTACTCTTACTTGAGCCTAAGTAAAATCAGCGGCCGAAAAATCGGTTTCGGTCCGATCAACGATATATCCGTCTTAGCCGGGCTAAACATTAGTAACAAACCGGAAAACGATAATTTCAAGGCTTACCTGACCGGCATCAGCTTCGATCTAGGCAATCCGTGGTTCGACTACCTGCAACTCGACATCGCCGGCTACAAAGACGATAGCGTTTCCGGCAAATACGGTCTTCAGTTCACCCCCGTATGGAGCATCCCGTTCCAAATCGCCGATGTAAAATTCAAATTCCGTGGTTTTACCGATTTTCGAACCGGAAACACCAATAGTTCCGGCAACTTCCACATTTTATCTCAACCACAGATGTTACTCGATGCCGGCGATCTCGCTGGTTGGAAAAGCGACAAAGTCTACATCGGCGTTGAATACATGTATTGGTACAACAAATACGGCCTCGACGGTGTCGAGGAATCGACCGTCCAAGGCATGATCATTGGATTTTTCTGATCATGACTACTCTCGTTACCGATTAACCTTTGCTGACGGACGGTATTAAACATTTAGTTTGATTGAAACTGACATTGACGGGCTTAGTTCTGCCAAAACAGGCCGATAAATAGTTTCTAGTTAATGTCTGATAAAAACCCAAGAGTCGCTGTTCAACAAAAATCTCTTTAATATATCAAGCCGGATTTCAATTACCAGCTAATGTTACGCACAAGTTGCGAATCATCGGCGGGGTTAAAACACTAAGGTCAGGGTATTACCCGTACAAAATATTTTTTCGGCAAACATCATTATAGTCTTCCGCTACGCCTCAAACGGCGAGTAACCATACGATGATACAGTTTAGCTAACCACGGTCGTATAAACGATAACCCTATGAACCAGGCGAATGGTCGTAATAATGGAACTTCTAGGAGCAATAAAATATAGGCGTCTAGCTCGGACAGAATTCGCTCGTTACGATCCTTAACATGTAACTCGGTCAATGCCTTGTGAGGATCAATGCCTATCTCCCGTAAACTCTGCTCTTTACCTGTGATGTCTATCCAGCATACCGACTCGTTGGCCTTACCGGCCAACTTCTCATACCTCAGCCGATCTCTGACGCATTGGGGGCAGGCGCCGTCATAATACACACAAATCTTACCTTTTTGTTGAGCCATACTTTCGAGCCCGATTTGCTTACAGACACGCCTGTTGATTGACAAACATAATCAAAAGACAGCGTATGGCGGTTATTGTTCAGTCAACCTTATTGATAATTCGCCGATAGTCCACTAACCAGTCTGAATAGTCACAAACATAGTTGTAACCGCAAACTGTTTGTAAAGGCATCTGCTCGATAATGTTCAGCAATCGCTCAGCACCCTTCCTAGTCTCGTGTTTGGGGCCGTGTGGATTCAGGCGCATCGAATGTCCGGATGGAAAAGCGTAGTCGCAAACGAATAAAACTTGCTGGTAAACATATATCGTGAAACCTGGAGTGTGTCCGCCGATGTGATAAGCCGAAACACCCTTGAAGACAAAGTCACGGTTAAAAGCGACGTCGATCGGAAAAGCTTTAACTAATGGATTTACCGCATCCAAAGCATGTATATACACATCGGCTCGCCATAGCTGACGATATTGGTTGGACGCTCCCATGAAATGCGGATGGGTAAACAAAATCGCTTGTGCCGATTCGAGATCGCGGTTGTAGACAGATGGACAATCTATCCAAATCGGACCTTGCTCCGTTTCGATTCGATAAGCGGCGTGTTCCAGGCCTAGCTTGGGTTCGGAAAGCAATTGGCTGACTTTGTCGTTGACGCAATGGTTACTGACTCGATAGATTTTCTCCGCTTCTTCCCAGCCGAGAAATTGATCATGGCTTGCGCCGCAAAAAGGACAAACATCGGGGCGTTCGCCAATCATATTGTAACCACAGGCTTTGCAAACCCATTGTTTCATGTTGCTTCCCCCTTGAATGTTTAGCGATTAATTATCATTTCTAATCGACAGGTCGAATTCCATAAAAAACTGACCTGAACCGATTGGGCATTTCGCTTGATAGTAAAGCGATTTGAGCGTCATATCGCCTTCATCAAATAACGGTGGGCCAGTCAATAACGTGCGAAAATCCAGACCGCCGATCAATTGATGGGTAATCGTCAGATATAAGCGGCATAATTGGCGGTCCCTGATCATTGTATCCAACATTCTAGGACCGGCAATCAGGTAAATACTGCGATAACCCCTTTCTTTTAATAGTCGGATCAATGCTTTTCCTTGCACCATTCGGTCTTCACCGCATATCAGAACAGGGTATCCGCGTTTTTTCCAATATTGAATTCGATTAATGTTTGCGTTTTGGCCAGTGGCAATAAGAACCGTTTGTTTGTGCGTCCGAAGACTGCTATGCATCGGAAATTCAAGGCTAGCGCTAGCTATGATAATAGCCGGTTGAGATTGAAGATTATTGCAGCGTCGCCATGCCGCCAATTTCTGATTTTTGATTTGTAGAATATTACCCAGTCTTTTTTCACCCAGAGCACGCATATAGCCTCCATGGGTTATAAGACAATCGGCTTGGGCGTGCAATTCCATGAACAGAGCGAAGTCTGATTTTTTCGTAATGTGAGCGGGAATAAAAGGAGGCGTCTGTTGTGCGGTGTCTTCGAACGCGATGCGACCGTCGAGACTGGATAAGAAGTTGGCGTAGACAAAAGGGTGTTTCGCAGTACCTAGCGTCTGTAATCGCTTGGCCAAATAGAGGCCGAATAACGGGACTTTTTTATTGCATCGGGGATAAAGTCCTAAAAGCTGTTCCGTCATCGCGAATACCTCGATTGCTAAAGGCATAACATCTTATTACTCAGACTACGCCGAAAACAGCTAATAGACAAGAATGAAGATCGAATAAGTTCCGCAATCCATATTTAATTGCATGTGTTGCAATGATTACAAATCATCTCTTGGGCTTAGAAGCTATCGATTGATTGTTAGATCGCTTGGGTAACATCTAATAACAATGATGTTTGATTAACTAAGGCAATTCCTTTCTGAAAACTTTGTTGTTCACTGTGGGATTACACGCGCTTATTAAAAGGGCTACCAGGTCAAGAGATTCAACGTATAAACGATTTATTCAGACACATTGATGAACGTCAGGTTGTCGGCAATATGCAATCATACAAAAACTTGGTTGGAAGGTATCAAAGGGTCGGGCTTCCCCTTCCGATTCTGATCCACTATATTTGGCCTAAAGCAGACTGCCACATTGTAGGCATCAGTGACAGCAGTTGATTCATTAGCTGCCTGTTGGTCTAAGCTGATGCTT
>JBNLEI010000144.1:0-2798 GCA_050304855.1 Methylococcaceae bacterium | reverse complement strand
AATTGCAATGCCCGCGGCGTCACGCCGAGTTTCTCAGCGGCGCGTTTGAGGTTTCCTGCTTCCACGCTCACGGCGACTCGTATCGCCGTTTCCGAAGCCGCTTGTCCGATTTCTTTTAGACTTGCGCCAAGCGCTACCGCTCGTTGAATCACTTCCTCGAAGTTATAATCCTGCCAGTCCTGTACAGTCGAATTTTCTTCCGGCCGGTCTTCTTCCGGTATGTCGCCGACCGTAATCGGTCCTTCGCCGACGTGCCGGTGTTTTATTCGAGTCACCAGTTGCCTGAGTTCTCGCACGTTACCGGTGTAGTTGCGTTTGACCAGATAATCCTTAACCGCATCGTCCAGTTCGGGCGTTTTACCGTCTGCTGCCAGTTCGGTTAAAAAATGTCGCGCCAGCGGCAAAATGTCCTCGGGTCTTTGCCGCAGCGGCGGCAAGTGAAAGGTGCACATGGCAATCCTGTAATATAAGTCGCTGCGAAAGCGGCCTCGTTGGACTTCCTCGGCGAGGTCGCGGTTGGTGGCGCAAACGAGCCGGAAATTCGTTTGTTTCCACCGGTTTCCGCCAACCCGTTTGTAAGTCCTTTCCTGAATGACACGCAACAATTGCGCTTGTAGCGGCAAAGGCAATTCGCCCACTTCATCCAGAAACAAAGTGCCGCCGTCGGCCAGAGCAAAGGCACCGTCTCGACCCTCGACCGCGCCGGTAAAAGCGCCGCGTTCATGTCCGAAAAACTCGCTGCCGGATAGTTCAGGTACGATGGTGCTGCAATCGAGAATGATTAATTCGCCTTTGCTTTTTCTGGCATCCAATGTGTGGATCAGTCTCGCAAACAGCTCTTTACCGGTACCGCTTTCCCCCAACAATAATACCGATAAGTCGGTAAAATGAGCTGTTTCTACAGTACGCTTGAGCATACTTTGCCAACAGGCACTAATACCGATCATGTTTTCTGTGACAACTTTTCGCTGCAATATCTTCTGTAATTCGTACCAACGTTTGATACGGGCAGACATTTGGGCAGCAACTGATTCAGGGGAGCTGTTACAAATCAGAATATCGTTCGCTCCATACTTTAAAATCTTCCAATTGATGCCATTGGCTAAATTTATAGAATTTCTCGCCACCGCCAAAACGCATGAATGTTTAGTGGAACACTCCCGTTTAAGGCAATCGAAAAAATCGATGTCAGCCACATCGAAAAAAATGATCACCGGCGCATTTTCATCAGTTCCATTAACCTCTATGAATATAACATCATCTTTCTCCAAAGATTGTTTTATTTTGCCTTGTAAGTGTTCATCAATCCAATTATGACTAAGCAAACGAGCCTTTATATTCATAATAATTACCTCGCACTTGAATTCTCAGGAAAGGATGCCTGAGTTAATCTTCACCCTGAGAAGGTGCTTCCTTTAGTATTGATACACTAACGCTGAAACTGTTAGGCAATGTTGAAACTTAGCCGGTAATGAACCATGATAATTTTTCAGCAAAAGCTCTGGCATCGTTTTTACGGATTAATTATTATTCCAACGGAAATATTCAAATACTGAAGCGGATGCTAATTCTACGCTGTTTTATATTATGGAAGATACAGCATACTTCGATAGGGCCCATATGCCCGTACTCATGAAAAAACTATGGTCTATAAAAATTCCAATTATTCACCGGTCAACTTTGTTCTGCTAAAAATCTCTTCACATAATGTGGAATTTTTCCTGATCATCAGGTAGTGTCAACGAACCCTAAAAATTAAACCATTACAAACTAAAAACACAGTACGTATGAATTCCTAGGGAAGCGCTGAACAATTAAGTTTATTTACAATTTTTCTGGAACCGGCAATTTTTTTCGAAAGCAGCTGCCATTTACGCTGCTTTTTCGATTAAGTTACCGGTTTCGCCTTTTTTTTATCGCCGTTAGTCGTTTTCGGCGAACGACTGACGGACTTCGCCCTTAGGCGGCCATAAGCCGCCGCCTCAAGAGATAAAGATTAGCCAAGCCTATCAGCATGTTCACTTGCGAGGCATTCTTCTCAAGACCTCGGTAATGCGTCTTTTGAAAGCCAAATTGTCGTTTGATGACTCTAAACCCATGTTCAACACGGGACCGAACTGAAGAGCGTTGCCGGTTACGTTTTTTCTGTCTCGCCGAAAGATTTTGCTTGGATTTTCTTTTGTCATTGACATTGCAACGGATTTCCAGATGACGGGCTCCACGTTTGTATTCATCACTCGTGTAACCCGCGTCAGCAAAAATCACTGGGTCATCATTGCGTAACAGGTTCGGTAGTTCGGGGATGTCCGCAACATTTGCCGCAGTTGTGGTGACGCTGTGCACCGATCCCGAATTGACATCAGCCCCGACATGAATTTTCATACCGAAGTACCATTGCTCGCCTTTGCGGGTTTGATGCATGTCCGGATCCCGGGCTTTATCCCGGTTTTTCGTTGAACTCGGGGCATGAATAATTGTGGCATCAACTATCGTACCTTGAGATACCATAAGCCCTTGCTCTTTCAGGTGGCTATTGATCCCTTCCAAGAGCCTTTTCGTTCGCTGATGCTTTTCCAACAGATGACGGAAGTTGAGAATCGTCGTTTCATCTGGCAAGGCATCCATCACACTGCCAAATCCAGCAAAGCGACGAATACTCTCGATTTCGTATAGGCCATCTTCCACCTGCCGGTCGGAAAAGTTGAACACGTTCTGCAGACAATGGATACGAAACAGGGCCGCCAACGATTTACATTGCCGGCCTCGGCGACCTGTGGTCGGGTAATACGGTTCAATCA
>JBNLEI010000143.1:0-22067 GCA_050304855.1 Methylococcaceae bacterium | reverse complement strand
CTTGGTTTATCTGGCGTCTGGCAAGGAAGCGACGACTCATGAAGAGTCTTGCCATCAAACTACTGATCGTAATAACCGCAGCAATCGGTATAGGTAGCTTTTTGTTCCATACTTTTGCAACCCGTTGGACTCTGATTCTCGATTTAATCCCGATTCTATTATTCCAGATTATTTATTTTTGGCTTTACAGCCAAAGAATCATGCAGCGTAGCACTACTTTTTCGATTCTACTGTTGAGCTCCTATTTATTGCTGACCGAGCTTGGAGCAAAGTTTCCTGAATATTTCAACGGTTCGTTGATATATGTTCCCTCGTTATTGTTATTATTGAGTTTCGGGCTTTTCCACTGCCGACAAAATAAAACCGAACGATGGCTCTTGCTAAACGTTTTCGGCCTATTTTTGCTGTCGTTATCTTTGCGCTCTGCGGATAACGAATTATGCCCATCGATACCGATTGGAACCCATTTTTTGTGGCACATCAGTTGCGGATTGATTGTTTACCTAACCACAAGAGCTCTTTTGGTCAACCTTGACGAAGTCCAAATAAAAACTAATCCCTAGTGAACTACTAGGAATTAATCCTGTCTTAATAAACGGAGATAGTAGAACCGGTTTTGCTGCTTTTACTGGCAATCCAACTCTTAGGCATTTAATCATACTTAGTGCAACGTCTCTAAAGAGACGGCGGGCTTTTACAGTCGGGTGGCAAATACCGGTTTTTTTATTTTTCCAGTTTTGCGGCTATTTGCCTGTACAACTCCTTCAGTTCATCACCGATCATCTTGGTTGCATGAATCACTTCGGCACTGGTTTCTTTAGTGTCGTCATTAATGATACCCAGCTGATCAACGAAATCGCCCCATTTCGTTTCCGATTTTCTCCATTGTTCTTTAGCATCCATGCCGACGAGATGAAGTTGCAATTCGATTTCATCACGTTGCTTTTTTAATACGTCCACCAAGAGATCCAATTCGTTTTTTAATTGCATGTGTGATGCCTTTGAATAGAACCGATCATCAAATCAAGCCTGAAAACGGCTTGAACGAATCGTTGCCGTGTTGTTTACAGGTGCGAAAACGATATTTTTTACCATCGATTGTCAGTTCAATCGTTTCCAAATTGGTATTGCGGCTACAGCGACTACCTTTAGCCGTGGTGGCTTGGCATTGTTCGGCATCAATCGATAAATCGACGATGTTCGACTTACGTGCCGCTGAAGGTTTTGCGGCTTGAACCGGTTTTTTTGTTTCAACAGGATGATACGTGTCTTCGCCATGATGTTCAGGAGTTGCTTCGGCGATGAGTTTTTTTCTAAACACCAACAAAATCGCAAGCAATAAAATGATTGGGGCATAGCCCGCTGCCGATGATTCTGAAGATTCTTGCGCACAAACAAAACCACTATAGAAATAAAAAGCGATAAAAGCCGATAAATTCGCTAAGAGATGATTAATTTTCATTATTGTTTCCTCTTTTTTGGTGTTGTAGTCATATAAAAAACTTTCCGATTAATTTTCCGTCTTAAACCGGTTTTACAGTGACTTTATAAGCGAATAAGTACCATTATTGATAGTATCTCATCAATTCCAATACATTTTCGCACCGTATGGCATATGGGTGCTAGCCTTCAGGTCGTCGAAAGTCTTGTCCCTTCCAGTCTCGTTTATTGAATTATAGTCGTTAAATGCTATGGCTTTAAAAATAGTATTTCAAACGACAATAACAAAACCTAAACATCAAAAACAATATTTTCAGCGCCGTTCAAAAGCAAAAAATGTTTGCCTTTAGCTCGGGAAATTAATGTCACGCCCGCCTGTTTAGCCATGTCCAGTCCCATTTGAGTGGCGCCCGAACGTGATAACAACACAGGAATATCCATTTGCGCCACTTTGATCACCATTTCAGAGGTAAGACGACCGGTAGTGTAAAACACTCTATTCTTTCCATCGACTCCATTGAACCACATGTGGCCGGCTATTGCATCCACCGCATTATGTCTACCGACATCCTCAACGAACATCTCGATATTATCGTCTTTACAAAGCGCGCAACCGTGGACGGCACCGGCTTTTTTATAGACTTCGTTATGATGTCTCAAAATATCCAACAAGTTATAGATTTGCGATTGTCTAAGTTTTATCGGTGTCACTTTGATATTTTTAAGTTTATCCAGTAATCGCCCGTAGACAGTACCTTGTCCGCATCCCGTTGTGACCGTACGCTGTTCCAACTGTTCGGCAAAATTTGTCCGTCCCTGATGCGTAACGACAGCGACAGCATCGGTTTCCCAATCCACCTGTACGATTTTAATGTCGGCTATGTCTTCGAAAAATCCTTGATTCTTTAAGTATCCTAAAGTGAGTAATTCTGGACGTGTACCCATTGTCATCAAAGTGACAATTTCTTGCTTATCAACATAAACGGTAAGAGGGCGCTCGCCGACCAGTTCAATCTGTCTGGACTGGCCTTGTTCATCTATCGCAATCACCGGAGTTGAAAAACCCAATCCAGCATCGCTTAATTGCGGTTTTCCCGGGTCATTGGTGATTTTCATGCTCTAACTGCTCAAGTTCGGACAGAGTATTAATATTGATAAAAACATTGGGCTCCTGACTGAAGTCTACTTTCACCATCCGATGTTGTTCCAACCAACGATCGATTTTACGCTCCCCTCGTTGCAAATATTTTTCAAGACTTCCCCTTAGCGCTGTTTTTAAGGCAAGGAAAACCGGATGCAGACGCGCTCCGTCCCATGCCACGGCAATATCAGCATCCGCTTCAGCCCGGCTTTCCAGTAATTTTAGTAAATGTCGAGGTTTAATCAGTGGTGAATCGCATGGCATAACGACTAATACTGAATTATCTACAACTTTCATTATCGCAAGAACACCAGCCAAAGGTCCGTCGAAACTATCTGTTTGGTCGGTTATCACCGGATAACCGAATTTTCGATATTGCTCAATATTGCGATTGGCATTAATAAAAACCTGATCCGCCACTTCAGACAGCGCTTGCAATGCATAGCTGACCATGGCCTGATCGCGGTAAAGCACCAACCCCTTGTCCTGCTGATGCATACGTCTTGCGAGTCCACCGGCCAACACCATACCCGCAATTTTATTTTCATTACTCATAATGATAGGATTTAAGAATGCTAAAGAATCTATTTATTGTCCTTATCCTGCTGTCGATTGCAAGCTGCTCTAAATCCCC
This sequence comes from Methylococcaceae bacterium, assembly GCA_050304855.1. Classification (GTDB taxonomy): domain Bacteria; phylum Pseudomonadota; class Gammaproteobacteria; order Methylococcales; family Methylomonadaceae; genus Methylomarinum. The sequence continues at coordinate 18,852 of JBNLEI010000143.1, read as the reverse complement.
GTTACCTGCAACGGGACAATTCGTTTATTACTACCAGGCTGAAACGATGAAACCCTATGACGACGTATTGGCCGAGCTTGAAGTGGCTATCGCCGAACATAATTTTCGAATAACGGGTCATAGTCGTGTCGGCAAAGTCATCAGGGACCGGGGGACGGAAAACTTCCCGGAGTTTGATACCATCCAGTTTTGCAACCTGACTCACGCAAAAACACTACTGGAGATATCCCCTCACGCAGTGAGTTACATGCCTTGCAACGTAGTAACTTATCAACATCAGGGAAAAACCATTATCAGGACTCATTTACTGCCGGAAGATACCGACAATTCCTCACTGAATGCGTTTGCTGCTAAAATGAACCAAAAACTGAAGCAGATTGTCGACTTTGCGGCAGAAGAATGAATTTTCTCGTTTTTCGTAAACTATAGGGAATGGCATTCTTTACCGACATTACGAATAATATTCGATTGTCATCATTTCGATCAGATAAAACTGTTTTATATTCAGAACTCTTAGGGAATTATAATCGCCATGAAGCAAAAAGCACTTATCGGCGCAGCGATGTTATCGTTACTCACTGCCTGTAGTACGACACCGGAAAAAACCGAACAGGAAATATCCTATATTAACGAGTATCCTACCCGTGACCGAGTGGATTATGTTTTGCAATGTATCGCCAAACATGGCGGTTTGACCTACATCACGCAATACGCCTGCGGTTGTAAAATCGATAAAATTGCGGAAAAAATGACTTTCGCTGAATTCGAAGCCGCAACCACCTATGGTTTCATGCGTAAGACCCCGGGTGAAAGTGGTGCAGCCTTTCGCGATCCAAAAGAATCGAAAAGTTTGGGAGCTCTTTTAAAAGAGGCGGAAGAGTACGCTGAAAAGATGTGTTTCGTAAAATAAATAAACCGTGTTCTCAATTTTTATGAGGGCACGGCGTATTAATGAAATTTTTTACTAGGTGCAATCAATTCGTAAATCTGATAGAACTCATCGGCAGCCTGTTCGGCAACCTCGATTATGCGTTCGGCTTTTAGGCGTAAAATATTAAAACCCTCCGGCTTAATTTTCGTCATCACCGTTTCCGGAGGAATGCCTTGCTGCGTCATAAACACCAATTGTGTCGCAAGAAAAAGCAGGTAGGCATCGAGCCTATGAACTTGAGCCAACTGCGGCTGAAGATAGCAAGCGATCGCTTCGTATAAAGATTCGGGCAATCCCCAGTTTTTAATTAATTCGCTGCCAACCTGAGCATGATTAAAGCCGATAATTTCCTGCTCCAAACCGGCAATTTTGCTTTTGTCAAAATCTGCAGCCAACAAAACCTTCTGCGATTGCTCAGGCATTTTGCAATAAAGAATCAAAGAGCCGATGTTATGGAGAAGCCCGGCCAAAAACAAACGTTCTGAGTGCAAAACCGAACTTGCTTTAGCCAGCAGCTTGCAAAGTAGGCCGCAATGTACGCTATGCATCCAGAAATCAGCCATATCCGTCAGTTCAGACGGAATATCGCTAAACACATCAATAACAGAGGTCGCTAAGATCAGTTTATTGAGGTCGTCAATTCCCACGACGACAATTGCCCTTGAAATGGTATCAATTTTAGCTTGGAAGCCGTAATAAGAACTGTTGACAACCTGTAACAGCCTGACACTTAAGGCGGGATCCTTGCTGATTACTGAGGCGATATCCTCCAATGAGAAACGAGGGTCTTGAATCATTTGGGATATTTGAAAGTAAATATCCGGCAGAGAAAACAGCTCGACACTCTCCTGAACAAGCGCATGAGCTGTTATCGGGGTCATGTCAGGTCATTTCCTATATAACGCCAACACCTGTTTTACATAGTTTTGCGTTTCAGGATAAGGTGGAATCGCGTTATTGTACTTTTTTACCGCCCCTTCGCCGGCATTGTAACTGGCAACGGCCAACTTAATGTTGGAATTGAACATGGTCAGCAAATCTTTTAGATAACGCGTACCGCCATCGATATTCTGGCTAGCATCCTTGCGATTACTGACACCGTATCTTTTCGCGGTTTCGGGCATTAACTGCATCAAACCGACAGCCCCAGCGGAAGATACGGCATTGGGGTCATAGGCGGATTCGGCCTGAATTACTGCATGCAACAATTTTTCGTCAATCTGATATTTCGAAGCGGCCTTCGCGATTAACGGAGTGTATTTCTGTTTATTTTTCGTAAGAAACTTTATCGCTTTGGCATAGCTGCGCGGCTTGGTACGAATAATACGCTTGTACTTCAAGCCCTTTTTAGGCTCATCGGTATAATAAACGCTGCCGTCAGGCGCTGTATATTTATAAACATCGGCTCCTGCCGACAACGAAAAAAATAGAACCAGTTGAAAAACAATAAATCGAATCATGTTTAATCCATCGGTTTGGCTTCCACGGTAATTAAATTTGCTGCTTTGGCAGCCTTTTCTCTTGCGCGCATAATATTTTCATCGGCCGCTAAAGCAACACCCATCCGCCTTTTGACGAAAGCTTCAGGCTTGGCGAACAACCTGATTTCGGTATCGGGAACAGCCAGTGCAAGATTCAGTCCGTCATACATCGCCGCATCGGTATCTATTCCGCCCAGAATAACCGCGCTGGCGCCAGAATTGATCAGCTTCGTAGAGACCGGCAACCCCAAAATCGCCCGAGCATGTAAATCAAATTCGTTTTGCCTTTGCGTAATCATTGTAACCATGCCGGTATCATGCGGTCTGGGACTTACTTCACTAAACCAGACTTGATCACCTTTAATAAACAATTCCACACCGAACAAGCCCAAACCACCGATTTCATTGGTTACCTTGAACGCTATTTCTTTTGAGGCTCTGACTGCCTCATCTGACATGGGTTGAGGCTGCCAACTCTCGCGATAGTCGCCGTCTTCCTGACGATGGCCTATGGGGTCGCAAAAATGTGTTTGAACCTCTCCACTGCAATCAAGCGCTCTGACCGTCAATAATGTAATTTCAAAATCGAAATCGACTTTCCCTTCGACAATCACTTTCCCGGTGTCCTTTCGGCTTCCCGATTTTGCATAGTGCCAAGCCTTCTCAAGCTGGTCGGGCGACTTGACCACAGATTGTCCTTTTCCTGAAGAAGACATAGTCGGTTTAATAAAACAAGGATAGCCTATTTTATGTTCAACAACCTCGGATAATTCCTCGAACGATTCGGCAAAAGCGTAACTCGAAGTCGGCACGCCGACTTGCTCCGCCGCCATGGTTCTGATGCCCTCTCGGTTCATCGTCAACTGAATCGCCCGTGCATTGGGTACGACAGTTGCCAATCCTTGAGCTTCGATTTCCATGAGAGCCGAAGTCGATAACGCTTCGATTTCAGGGATAATGAAATGCGGTTTTTCCTCGGCAATCAACTTCTTTACCGCGTCGCCATCGGTCATATCAATCGCATAGCTGCGATGTGCTACATGATGAGCGGGAGCATTCGGGTATCGGTCGACGGCAATGACTTCGACGCCATAGCGCTGTAATGAGATAGCGATCTCCTTCCCTAATTCCCCGCTACCCAATAATAAGGCTCTGGTTGCACTGTCCGTCAAAGCAGTACCGATTTTCATTGCGAACCTGCCAGATACTGATCTATATCTTCCTTGGAAAAACCAATTTTCCGGGCAACCCGGTCCGCATGACTGACCCGGGAAATACCGTCGATGACTTTATATGTTGGTTCCTCATTTGCAAATTCAACCTGCTTGGCCAAGCCGATTCCTTTATTGATAAACACATCGACCAATTGATGGTTATGGGTAATTAGAATCGTGTTATTGCCTTTACGATTAAATCCGTCGAGTACGTTGGTCGACGATTCCATTTTCTCTTCAAATGTAGTTCCTTCCGACATTTCATCCAAAACTACAAGGCTTTTTGCAGTAGATGTCACAAAGATATCTTTAGTTCTTTTAAGCTCGGTTCCGAAACGGCCTTCTCCGTCATCCAAATGGCTGATTTCTGGCGCTTGGTAAAAAATCCTGTCCGCTACCGCCAGCTTCGCTTGCTCGGCAGGAACATAACAACCGATTTGCGCCAAAATTTGAATTTGAGTAATCGTTTTGCAAAATGCCGTTTTGCCGCCACTGTTGGGTCCAGTGATAAAAACCAAATTGGCATCGGATAGATTAAAATCATTGGCGACGTAATCCGTGTTTTGATGACCCAACACAGGATTTTTAGCGCCCTTAAGTTCTATCCTATGTTTGTCCGCTGCAATCATTTCCGGTAATGTCATCGCGCTACCGTAACTTTCAGCATACTTAATAAAAGCCAACAATTCATCAAGCTGCCCCAGTGCATCCAAGGCTTCGCCAAGTTCGACAGAATTTTTAAACTCGTTCCTCAATGGAATGATGCAGTTATCTCGATCATAGCTTCCAACCACCGGAAAATAAATCAGCAACAGAGGAATAAAGAATATTGAAGCGACCGGGATAGCGCTCTTCGTAAAGCTGAACATATCGGTCGGAAAAAAGGCTGTGATGCCCCAAACAACGGCCAGTATCGCGGCAATTAGCAAAGGCTTAAAAATAGTCGGTTTAAATACCGTGGCCGGCGTAAAGGAGCCTTTCCTCTCTTCTTTGCTCTGGAAGCCTTTTTCGGTGTTGTAGACCGGCCCTAGCATCAACGAATAAGTGCGGGTTTCGCTAAACGCCCGAATCTTATCGAAAATGCTTTTCAAATAGGAACCTTGCGGCGATTCGGAGGCGTGGATATAACCGACCAAGTCAAGCATGAAGCGCACGCCCCGTCGGTATTGTTTGTAACCATACCCTTCGATCTGGTTTTCTTCTCTGGCGGTACCTAAGGACCCCAAAAACTCGCCGAATAACAACACATACAGATTCCGTTCACTAGCTGCGCAATTTTGCACAATCCGTTCGACATTTTCCCGGACGCCTGGATTGTCGCGAATCTCACGAACGGCTTCCTGTTTGGCGGCAATTGATTCCTGGCTACCCAGCGGCTGCGTTAAAGAGCGGTACAATATCGATTGTCCGACGGTAGTCTCGGCGTAATTGACGGTATCGAACAATTCATCCACTTCAATGGAATTGAACGCGGCCTGATCGAGAACACCTTCTCCAAGCGGTAATGGTTTGTTGGACCGTACCGATGGCCATTCACCGGTCCATTGTTGTAATGCTGTCTCATTCATGTCATTTCTTCTTTTTTTTATCAAGCATTCCAAAGACGATCACCGCCGCCACGACGATCCCGGACATCAGAATATTTTCCATCGATGCCCCTAAAAGGTAGGCCGTGCCGCTACCCAACCCCATACCGACGCCGGTAAAAGCTAAGCTGCGCATAAAGCGGCAAAAAGGACAGTTTCTATCATAACCTTTCATGATCGATCTAAAGGCAGTAGTTCAATGATCTGTTTAACATGTTCGTCGCTGTCATTCAATGCAGGAATATAGCGGTAAGATTTACCGCCTGCGGACAGAAATATCTCCTTATTCGACAATGCAATTTCTTCCAATGTTTCCAGACAATCGACGGAAAAACCAGGACAAACGACGTCGACTTCTTTATAGCCTTGCTGCGGCAAATCTTGTAATACTTCAATACAGTACGGTTTAAGCCATTCCGCCTTACCGAAACGGGATTGAAAAACCAGTTTCCATTGATGATCGTGCAACGCCAAACGCTCTGCAACCATTGCCGCCGTTTTTTGACAATGATGATAATAAGGATCGCCCAATTCAGTCAGTTTAGCCGGTAATCCATGAAACGACATCAACAACAGTTCGTTTCTGCCGTGTTTTATCCAAAATTTCTTGATCGATTCGGCAACGCTAGCGATATAGGCTTCATGATCATGGTAATCACTGATAAAAGTCAGACCAGGAATATGGCGCCAACTGCGGACAACATCGTCAACGGCATCGTAAACGGATGCAGTCGTGGTGGAAGAATATTGCGGATAAAGTGGTAAAACGACGATTTCATCGATTCCCTGGGCCTGAAAAGCAGCCAACTTATCCGCTATAACCGGTTTACCATAACGCATGGCATAGTCGATATGCAGTGTTTCGCTGCCGATGGCAACGGCGAGTTTATTACAGAGTTGGCGAGTATAAAGAACCAATGGCGAACCTTTGTCGGTCCAGATTTCCCGATACGCACGGGCTGATTTTCGGGGCCTGAAAGGCAATACGAAAAAATTCAGAATCACCCACCACAACGCCCTCGGTAAATTGACGACTCTGGGATCGCCTAAAAACTCGCGCAAAAACCTTCTGACTTTAGAAGTAGTCGGCGCATCGGGCGAACCCAGGTTCACCAGTAGCACCCCCACTTTTTTGTCAGGATTACGCGACATTGTTTATGTCCTGTTGATCAAATTCAAAAATTCAGATCGGGTACTAATTTCTTTACGAAAAATTCCTGTCATGACGGAAGTGGTCATAACCGAATTTTGTTTTTCCACGCCTCGCATCATCATACACAAATGCTTGGCTTCAATCACGACTGCTACGCCCTTGGCATTAATTGCCGTTTCCACGGCATCGGCAATCTGTTTGGTTAATTTTTCCTGGATTTGCAAACGTCTACCGTACATGTCAACAATACGGGCGAGTTTTGACAATCCTAGCACTTTTCCCCTCGGCAGGTAGCCGATATGGCATTTCCCAATGAAAGGCAGCAAATGATGCTCACAAAGCGAGTAAAGCTCAATATCCTTAACGATCACCATGTCTTCGGTTTCGGCCTCGAAAATCGCATCGTTGAGCACATCTTCGAGTTTCTTTTCGTAACCGTTATTTAGAAATCTAAAGGCCTTCGCTGCACGCGCGGGCGTATCGACCAGACCTTCACGCGTCACGTCTTCGCCAATTGCCTCAATAATCTTGGAAAAATACTCTTCCATCATATTTACTCTATAGGAAAAAAGGCAATACAGTATACAGCATCAACCGGTAAATTTTAACGCTTGCAAAACGACATTTTCGTCAGCACCGGGCTTGTGGGCATTCTCGCTGATGTGGCGCCGCCAACTCTTAGCTCCTGAAACGCCATGAAACAATCCCAGTATATGCCTTGTAATACTGTTCAACCGTTCGCCCTCGTGCAATTGCCTCTGAATATAGGGAATCAATTCCATAACGACCTGTTGGCGGGATTTAATCTCGTCGTGCTCTGAATAGAGTCGCCAATCGACTTCGGCCAATAGATAAGGATTGTGATAGACTTCGCGGCCTAGCATTACGCCGTCCACCTTCTCAAGATAGCGCGCCGCCTGCTCCAGGGAACTAATCCCGCCGTTCAGAACAATCTCCAGTTTTGGAAAATCCTGTTTAAGTTGAAAGACGACATCATAGCGTAGAGGCGGAATCTCTCGATTTTGTTTAGGGGACAAGCCTTGCAACCAGGCTTTACGGGCATGCACGATAAACGTTCGGCAACCGCTATCGGCTACCAAGGAAATAAAGCGACGCAAATGTTCATATGAATCGATATCATCGATACCGATTCTCGACTTTACAGTGACTGGTAACGACACCGCTTGTCGCATTGCTGAAACGCATTCCGCCACTAACTCCGGTTGGACCATCAAGCAGGCGCCAAACTGTCCGTTTTGTACGCGGTCACTGGGACAGCCAACATTCAAGTTGATTTCGTCATAGCCATAATCCTCGACAATTCGAGCGCAAGTAGCAAGATCGGCAGGGTCGCTTCCTCCTAATTGAAATGCGACCGGTTGCTCTGATTTATCAAATTGCAAAATTCGGTGACGATTACCGTGGATAATCGCTCCGGTTGTAACCATTTCGGTATAAAGCAACGCCCGTTTGGATAACAAACGATAAAAATAACGGCAGTGTCGATCTGTCCAATCGAGCATGGGGGCAACCGAAAAAAGTCGATTGAGCATAGGGGGAGAGTCGAGTTTATTAAGGGCTGCTGCTTGTTTCATTATCCCAGTTAAGGCCCGATGTTAAGAATGAAACCGATAACAAGAGAAGATGATATGAAAAAAAGGCCGCTGATTGATGGGGTTAATTAGGAACAGGATAAAACAATTGATTAAAAACCTTGAGAACTCCCGGAACTTGTTCGTGGGAGTTCTCAGTGGAATGTTATCTCAATCATCGGCATTCCTTTTCGAATCCATATTGCTGAAAACCGTAGCGGTGGCAAAAACCACAGTTGAAGCGATAAATTCTCCGGACATAAATCCGAAAACACCAACAATAAACAATAAACCGATTAATATATCTTTATGTAAATAACTCATTTCTTGTCCTCTTTGTAACTAAAAAGTTAACTACGATGCAAACTATAATAGAGTAACAAAAAGAAACAATACTAATTTATATTGCTTTATTATTCCCTATAACGAAACAATAAAAATGAACTTTTTAATGTTCAATGCTTTCAAATCAATCTGTTTGTGCCGTCAACTTCCGATATGAAGAATGGTAATACAATAGCGGCTCGCCAGAACGACATTCGACTTGCTCGACTTCGCCGATAATAATCCAATGAGTACCGGCGGATACTTGCTGAACGACACGGCATTCGATGGAGGCTAGAGCGTCATCCAATACCGGTGAACCCAAAGCGCCTTCATGCCATGTTACGTTGGCAAAGCGTTCCTCCTGACTACTACCGCCGGCAAATTGATTGGAGACTTCCTGTTGTTCCGCAGTCAAAATATTGACCGCAAAATGCCTGCTTTCCAACATGACTTCGCCAGTATCCGCGGATTGATTGATACAAACGAGAATTAGCGGCGGATCCAACGAAACACTGCTGAATGAAGTAGCCGTCATGCCTTTAATCCCATGTTTATCATTTTTCGAGGTCACCACAGTCACCCCGCTTGCCCATAGTTTCAGCGCACTTTTAAACTCTTGATCACTAACTGCCATAATTCTCTCTTGCTTTTGTTCAGGAAATTATTGTTACACGCCTGTGAAATCACTTTTTAAAAAAGTTTTCTTGAATTCATAATGAAATATGAAGCCAGGTAAAGCAAAGATCATAAACAGACATAAGGTAATGACATAAAACTCCCAATCCTGGGGATAACGAAGACCGGTAAGCTTAGTTTCAAGTCCGAACGCCAACAATCCGACCAAGAAATAGTAAGTTAACCACTCTAACCATCTGCACCACGCATTTTTTCAATCTGGCATACCCAAAAAAAACGATTGCTAAGCCAAGGCAAATTAGCAGCCGAGAAAGCCGTCAAAATAAACGCGGTATTCAGAACGGATTGAGTCATCAATGCTTCGGACGCATATGCGGAAACAATAAAACATCACGAATGCTCGGCGAATTGGTGAATAACATCACCAAGCGATCGATACCGATCCCCTCACCCGCGGTCGGCGGCATACCGTGTTCCAAAGCTACAATATAATCGGCGTCGTAATGCATCGCTTCATCGTCACCGGCTTCTTTTTCCTCCACCTGTTTTCGGAACCGTTCCGCTTGATCTTCAGCATCGTTTAGCTCGGTAAAGCCATTGGCAATTTCGCGGCCTCCGACAAAAAACTCGAAACGATCGGTCACATGCGGATCCTTATCGTTGCGACGGGCCAAAGGCGAGACTTCCACAGGATAAGAAGTAATGAAAGTCGGGTTCATTAAGCGATGCTCGACTGTCTTCTCAAAAATCTCGATCTGGATTTTACCCAAGCCATAGTTTTCCTTAACCGGAATGTTGAGTTTCTCTGCCACTTTAACCGCCGCTTCGCGGGTTTCAAGGTCTGAGGATATTAAATCCGAATTGAAATGCAGGATAGACTCCAATACCGTCATCCGATCGAAAGGCTTGCCGAAATCGTATTGTTCGCTTTGATAATCGATGACAGTATGGCCGACGATTTCCCTAGCCAATCCGCGAAGCATTTCCTCGGTCAAATCCATCAAATCGGTATATTCGGCATAAGCCTGGTAAAATTCCAACATTGTGAATTCAGGATTATGCCTCGTCGACAAGCCCTCATTTCGGAAATTACGGTTCAATTCGAAGACCCTTTCAAAACCACCGACCACTAAACGCTTCAAATAAAGCTCCGGCGCAATTCGCAGATACAACCCCATATCCAATGCATTATGATGAGTGGTGAACGGTCTGGCCGTCGCCCCCCCGGGTATCATTTGCATCATAGGCGTTTCAACTTCGAGGTAATCGCGTTTAATCAGAAATTCACGGATATAAGCGACCACTTTAGAACGCATCAAGAAAGTTTTACGCGATTCATCGCTCATGATCAAATCCAAATACCGTTGACGGTATTTGATCTCCTGATCGGCAATGCCGTGGAATTTTTCCGGCAACGGCCGTAATGCTTTAGTCAACAGACGGATATCATCGACGCGAACGCTGAGCTCGCCCACTTTGGTTTTGAATAAAATACCTTCCGCGCCGATAATGTCGCCGATATCCCATTTTTTAAATTGTTCGTTATAAAAACCTTCCGGCAAAGCATCGCGCGTAACGTAAATCTGAATCTTACCGGACATATCCTGGATATGACAGAAACTGGCTTTACCCATAATACGCCGCGTCATCATCCGGCCGGCTAATTTCACGCGAACTGGCTGTTCTTCAAGCTCTTCCTTAGTTTTGTCGCCATATTCTGCCAGCAATTCGCCGCTAATGACATTGCGTCGAAAATCAGTCGGAAAAGCAATACCTTCTTCGCGCAAGACATTGAGTTTATTACGTCGTTGTTTGATTTGTTCCTGTTCGTCTAATTCGATTTCTGACATGTTAAATAAATGACTAAAAAGGGATAATAAAATCCAATGTTCTGAACGTAAACCAAGAATAAAATCCTGCTTTACGTAATTACAAACCGCTTTTCAAACTGGCTTCGATGAACTGATCAAGGTCGCCGTCAAGTACCGCTTGGGTGTTGCCGGTTTCGACATGAGTTCGTAAGTCCTTGATTCTCGATTGGTCTAATACGTAGGAACGAATCTGGCTGCCCCAACCGATATCGGATTTGGAATCTTCCACGGCTTGTTGACTTTCGTTGCGTTTCATTATTTCCAGTTCGTACAACTTGGCTTTCAGTTGTTTCATCGCCGTATCGCGGTTCTTGTGCTGAGAACGGTCGTTCTGGCACTGTACGACGATACCGGTCGGGTTGTGGGTGATCCTGACAGCAGACTCGGTCCTGTTGACGTGCTGCCCCCCCGCTCCGCTGGCACGATAAACGTCGACACGTAAATCCGCCGGGTTGATATCAATTTCAATATCATCGTCGATTTCCGGAGACACGAACACTGCCGCAAAAGATGTGTGGCGACGGTTTCCTGAATCAAACGGCGATTTTCTGACCAATCGATGCACGCCTGTTTCGGTACGCAACCATCCGAAAGCATATTCGCCTTCAAATTTGATCGTAGCGCTTTTAATGCCAGCAACGTCGCCTGGAGATTCCTCGATCAATTCGGTTTTAAAACCTTTACGTTCGCCCCAACGCAGATACATACGTTCGATCATCGACGCCCAATCCTGGGCCTCGGTACCGCCGGAACCGGCCTGAATATCGAGAAATGCATTGTTAGCATCCATTTCGCCGGAGAACATTCGCCGAAACTCGAGTTCGACTACTTTGTTCTCGAATCCGTCAAGATCACCGGCCACAGTATCGACGGTTTCTTCATCACCTTCATCAACTGCCATCAGCAGTAATTCCTCTGCATCAAGTAACCCTTGATCCAATTCCTTAATGGTATCGACAACCCCTTCCAGCATACCACGTTCCCTGCCTAAAGCCTGTGCTTGCTCAGGGTTATTCCAAATACCGGGATCCTCAAGTTCTCTGAGTACTTCGACTAAACGCTCGCTTTTGACAGCGAAATCAAGATATTTTTTTAGCGCATCAACACGCTCTTTCAAATCCGCAATTTTATATTTGATCGGGTTAATTTCTTGCATGAATATTTATCCATCCCCAAAAAACCGAAAAGCCGGCAAGAGCTTTCGGCATTAAACGAATCGCTTATTATATCCGATAACCGTCTGATTTACAGGGATGAATGTGAGCGGTAATTGTGCAGAGACCAAATCACAAAAAATACGCCGACCAGGAAAAAAGGAATGCTGAGCATTTGTCCCGTCGTCAAAGCGAGATCATGAGCGTAAGACTCCTGCCGAGTTTTGACATATTCAAGAAAAAAACGCACGAGAAAAACCAGTGAAGTAAACAGTCCCGTCAATAGCCCCTTAATAGGCAGATACGCCGTTTTTTTGTAAGCGATGATCAGGACGATAAAAATCAACGCATAACTGACTGATTCGTATAACTGAACCGGGTGCCGGGGCAGATAATCAATTCTGGCGAAGACAATCGCCCACGGAACATTGGTCGGCAGGCCGAGAATTTCTGAATTGAAAAAATTCCCGACTCTAATCAAACTGGCGCCCAGAATACATGACACACCGACCCTATCCATCAACCAGATATAACTGTCATCCGTTTTCAGTTTATACAAATACAAACTGATCAGAATACCAATGTAAGCACCGTGACTGGCCAACCCGCCTTCCCAAATCGCCAAAATTTTCAATGGGTGGCTGAAATAATAACCGGGATCATAGAACAGGCAATGAACCAGGCGAGCGCCGACCACCGTACCGATCGCTAAATACCATAGCATTCTATCCAGATCTTCGACGTTTTTATGTTCGCGTTTATAAATCCAGTACATGAAGCCGTAACTGGTCATAAACGCACTGGCGAACATCAATCCGTACCACCGAATTTTCAACGGGCCCAGGGAAACAAGAATGGGATCTATATCCCAGACAAAATATTGCATAGCTCAATCAAACAAATTAATTAAACACTCAACTACCGCAAGACTCACTACTCAGTCCCATCGTTCATCTCTGACCTGCACTCGCCCGTTGGCAATGCGTACCGGAAACGTTGCAATGTTTTCGTAAGCGGGCGGACATTGAACCGCACCGGTTTTAACACAAAAACGGGCGCCGTGGCGAGGACAGATTATTTCGTCACCCGACAACTTTCCGCTGGCGATTTCTGCACCGTCATGCGTGCAAACATCCTCGATAGCATAAAATTGCCCGTCAATTCTAAATACGGCTACCTCGGTACCATCGACATCAACCACTACATTTTCCCCGTCGGCGACAGCATCCGCAGCCGCAACATCAAGCCATTCCGACATATATACCTCTTAAACTGAAGAACTTTTTAAATAAACGTCGTAGCGCAACAGTTTTCCTTGAATCGACTGCGACGGTTTACCGCCCAACGGTTCCGCGTAATCGGGGCTTTTTACAACAATGCGTTTACCAGCGGAGGAATAGGCTGCCTCAAACAACGTTTTTCGATCCATATCGTTTCCCAAAACCTCGCGCAAAATCGTCATCGACTTTTTCGCCAGTGCCGATTTTTTACGTTTCGAAGGAAACATCGGATCCAAATAAATACAATCTGGTTGAACAGATAATTGGTTCAGGATTTCAATCGAATTTCCAATCATAAGGCTAGGTATCGAAAGTGCCCGCTTCTGAACCCAGTCTTTCATCGCCAGACGCTTTAATCCATCTGCGATCAATTCGGCCATCACGGGCGATCTTTCAATTAAAGTCACTTCGTATCCCATTCGGAACAAAGCCAGACCGTCTTGAGCCCAACCCGCCGTAGCATCAATCACAGTACGGGTTTTCTTCCCGATAGCTTGGGCAAAAGGACCTTTTTTGGGCGCCGGCCAGGAATGTTGTTCTCCATAGCGCGGCTCGATCTCGACCATCAAACCACCGGTTTTCAATAATTGCCTATCTAATAACTTCAAACAACCGTCGCGAAATATCAAAAAAACACTGATAGATTGGAGACGGCCGGCGTCTTCAATCGGCACTAAAGGCACCGATAACCTATCCGCCAACGCCTGACTGAATAACTTATCGCACTCCGCTTCATAGGTAACGCACAGAACGGCATTTTGAACGGTCATTTTGATTGGAATCAGATTACCTGGAAACAGGTGCAAAAATATCCGCGATATTCTCAGTGTCTCTGTTTTTTTATTTTAATCATTCGGTTGATACCGACTTTTCCTTGTTTTTAATTGCCGCATCCAGTGTGTGCCAAGCCAGCGACGCACATTTAACCCTCGCAGGATAATCTCGAACACCCGCCAAAACTGCCAGTTTACCAATCGCTTCTAAATTAATCTCGTCCTCTTTACCTGTCACCATCTCATGAACCATTTTAAACAGTTCTTCCGCTTCTCCTTCGGTTTTTCCTTTTATGATTTCGGTCATCAACGATACGGAAGCGGTGGAAATGGCGCAGCCGGAACCTTGAAAACTAGCATCGACAATGACGTCGCCATCCAATTTCAGATATAGAGTCAACCGGTCTCCACACAACGGGTTAAAGCCTTCCACTTTACGATCCGCATTTTCCATTACTCGAAAATTCCGCGGGTTTCTGTTGTGATCAAAAATAACTTCCTGGTAAAGATCACGTAGTTCATCAAACATTAGCCAAACACCTCAATCAGGGATTTAATTCCATCCATCAATACATCAACTTCATGTTTTGTATTGTACATCGCAAATGACGCTCGCGCCGTAGCCGGCACCTCAAAAAAATCCATCACCGGCATCGCACAGTGATGTCCGGCTCTGACTGCAATACCTAAACTATCGAGCATCGTGCCGATGTCATGGGGGTGAATTTTATCGAGTACGAACGACAAAATTGCCCCTTTATCGCGTGCTTCGCCGATAATACGCAATCCCTTAATTTTCAGTGCCTGTTCAGTAGCGTAAGCCAACAGCTCGGCTTCGTAAGCAGCAATGTTATTCATGCCGAACTCGTTAAGATAATCGATCGCCGCGCCTAAACCGACAGCGTCTGCAATACTCGGTGTCCCGGCTTCAAACTTGTAAGGCAAAGAATTGTATTCCGTTTCCTCGAAAGTTACCTTGCGAATCATATCACCCCCTCCTTGATACGGTGGCATCGCTTCCAACAACTCCTGCTTACCGTACAAGACACCGATACCGGAAGGTGCGTACAATTTGTGACCTGAAAATGCGTAGAAATCGCAATCAAGTGCCTGTACGTCGACAGGCATGTGAGGAATAGCCTGAGCGCCGTCGAGTAGAACAGGGATATTGCGATCATGTGCGGCTTCCACGATTTTTTTCACCGGATTGATCGAACCCAGCGCATTCGACATATGAGCAACCGAAACCAACCGAGTCTTCTCGCCAAGCAATTTTTCAAATTCATCGTAAATGAGCTCGCCTTGTTTGTTGATAGGAGCCACTTTCAACACGGCGCCGGTTTGCTCGCACAATATCTGCCAAGGAACGATATTGGAATGATGTTCCATCGCGGTAATCAGAATCTCGTCACCCGCGCCTATACGGCTTTTTCCGAAGGTTTGGGCAACCAGATTGATGGCTTCCGTCGTCCCCTTGACGAAAATGACCTCTTTCGTACTGGAAGCATTGATAAAACTTTTTACTTTCTCGCGCGCACCTTCATAGCGGTCAGTCGCTTTGACGCTCAAGGTATGTACGCCTCGATGAACATTGGCATATTCATGGCGATACAATTGGGAAATACAGTCAATAACTGCACCAGGCTTTTGGCATGTAGCGGCGTTATCCAGATAAACCAGTGGCTTATTTCGTATTTTTTCCTGCAAGATGGGAAAATCGGCGCGAATCTTTTCTATCGGAAAGTCTGTCATAGTTTATTAAGTTCCTGACCTTATCAGAACGTTTGGTTTAATTTAGATTACGATTTTTATTGACTGAAAAAATGTACGACCGTAACAACAGTCTGCTTAAAAGCACCGGATGCCAGATGAATTAACGAAGACCGGATTCCTCTATCATTTCCTCACTCAATTGCTGTTTTGAAGCCCACCAAGAAAATAATAGAGATAGGCAGTTAGGGTTAACTCAAGCCGACTTAACAAAGCGAAGGAAAATGCTTTGAATTAGAAATAACGTGAAATTATCGCAATCATCCGAAATCGCAGTCAAATTAGAGCCAATCCATATTTACATCCTGCTGCGGAAAACGGCGTAACAATAGCTTTAGGACTTGGTCGTGTAGAGATTTAATCTTGAGCTTATTAACCATTTCGTTGGCAAAAGCAAACGTCAGCATGTTTCTGGCCGTAGCTTCATCGACACAGCGCGATTGCAAATAAAAAATCGACTTTTCATCCAATTGCCCAACGGTAACGCCATGAGCGCATTTGACATCATCCGCGTAAATTTCCAATTGCGGCTTGGTATCGGCTTCGGCGTCATCCGATAACAACAGATTCCGGTTATTCATTTCGGAATCGGTTTTCTGAGCATTTTCTGCTACGACTACACGGCCTTGAAAAACGCCTCTGGCTCTCTGGTCCAGAACACCTTTATACTGCTCACGGCTAATTCCATAAGGTTTCAAGTGATTAATCCGGGTGTGATTGTCGAGATGCTGGCGTTTGCCACCCAAAAACAGCCCGTTCAGCTCGCATTCCGAAGCCTGCCCGAGATCACAGTGGATATCGCTACGCGCCATCAAACTGCCGAATGCGAAATTATGATGACAGAATCGACTATCACTATCCTGTTTCACATAGGTTCCGCCGAAATGATAGGCTTTCTCGCCCTCCGCTTGCAGCTTGTAGAGAGTAAAACCGGCATTTTTACCGATGAAAATTTCGTTAACCGCCGTGGTCATGGAAGGTTGATCCAAGCCGACATAGGTTTCGATAAGCTGAGCTTCAGCCATCGCTTCGAAAACCAGCAGATTTCGGGTAGCGGAAATTCCCTCATGACCGGTGGACAGATGCAGAATCTGCAACGGCTTTTCCAGAACCGCTTTCGCCGCTACTTGAAGAAACAATCCGTCACTGAACCAGGCACCGTTAAAAGCGATAAAACTATGCTCATCATTGGTAACGGCTTGGCCGAGACGTTTTCTAACTCGATCCGGATCTTTCGCCAACGCTTCCGCCATCCCCATAACCGTAACCGTTTGTGGCAAACCGTTCAGTGTCGACAATTGCGGCATAAAACGACCGTTGCACAGTACAATTGTCCAGACATCGGGCAACTGAAAAGACTGAAGCAACGATGGCTCGATTTCAGGCTCCAGTGTCGCAGCAACCGGTACGAAACGCTTCTTTTCGATCGAGGAAACATTGGTATAACGCCATTCCTCTTCGCGCACAGTCGGAAAGCCGCTTTCTGAGAAAGCCGCCAAAGCCTCTTTTCGGTAAGATTGCAGCCATGGCAAATTTTGTCCCGGCAACTGATCGGCAAATTCTTGATATTCGGCCGTGTAACGGCTGATTGCGTGATCCGTAGTCATTATGCGGCCTGCTCTTCCACCCAACTGTAACCTTTTTCTTCCAGTTCAAGCGCCAGCTCGGGACCTCCGGACTTGACGATTCGGCCGTTAGCCAAAACATGGACAAAATCGGGCTTGATGTAATCCAGCAATCGCTGATAATGTGTGATCATCAAAAATGAGCGTTCAGGCGAACGTAACGAATTCACACCGTCGGCAACCACTTTCAAAGCATCGATATCAAGACCTGAGTCGGTTTCGTCCAATATACACAGCTTTGGTTCCAACACTGCCGCCTGCAAAATTTCATTGCGTTTTTTCTCGCCGCCGGAAAAGCCTTCGTTAACTGCACGATACAAAAATTTTTCGTCCATTTGCAGCAATTTAACTTTGTCCTTGACCAGGGTTAAAAAATCCATTGCATCAACCTCGTGTAAACCATGGTATTTGCGTATCGAATTCAACGCCGCCTTCAACAAATAAATATTGCTGACGCCGGGGATTTCCACCGGATATTGGAAAGCTAGAAAAACGCCTTCACGCGCACGAATTTCCGGTTCCATTTCGAGCAAATCCCTATCCTGGTAACTGACCGACCCTTCGCTTACGATATAGCCCGACTTGCCCGACAGTACATGCGACAAGGTGCTTTTTCCGGCACCGTTCGGCCCCATAACGGCGTGCACTTCTCCCGCTTTGATCTCCAAGTCCAACCCTTTGAGAATGGATTTGTCGTTAACATTGACGTGTAAATTTTTAATACTGAGCATAAGGATTCACTAAATTATGAAAATCAATTTTTTAAACTTTTTAAGGGCGTAATCGACAATGACAACCGAATAGGGAGCTACCCTACCGAGCCTTCCAAACTGATACCCAACAATGCCTGTGCCTCGACCGCGAATTCCATTGGCAGTTCTTTGAATACTTCCTTACAAAAGCCGTTGACTATCCTCGATACCGCATCTTCCGCCGAAAGCCCGCGCTGCTGACAAAAGAACAATTGGTCCTCGCTGATTTTCGAGGTCGTCGCTTCATGTTCCACCTGCGCCGAAGGTTGTTTAACCTCAACATAAGGAAATGTATGAGCGCCGCATCGGTCGCCGACCAACAGCGAATCGCATTGCGTGTAATTACGCGCATGTTCGGCGCTTTTCGCGACTTTTACCAATCCACGATAGGTGTTTTGAGCTTTGCCGGCAGAAATTCCCTTGGAGACGATGGTACTACGGGTATTTTTACCGATATGCACCATTTTGGTACCGGTATCGGCTTGCTGTAAATTATTGGTCAAGGCAACCGAATAAAACTCACCGACAGAATTATCGCCTAACAAGACGCAACTCGGATATTTCCAGGTGATAGCCGAACCGGTTTCGACTTGCGTCCACGATACTTTGGAGTTAACTCCGCGACATTCGGCACGTTTGGTCACAAAATTGTAAATACCCCCTTTGCCTTCTTTATCGCCCGGATACCAGTTCTGTACCGTTGAATA
>JBNLEI010000142.1:0-4093 GCA_050304855.1 Methylococcaceae bacterium | reverse complement strand
ATCTCCCGAATGCGGACCGCGCGAATGGCATGCTGCGGGCTGCGCGGCGGTCGACGCGGTGCAAAACCGACGATCTGGGTCATGGCCAGATACCAAATAAGAAGCATTTCCGGCGAGATCCTATGGATAAGGCGCACTTCGACTAGCCCCATCTGTTGGGCGATAAAGACGATTTCGGTCGATCCGCGCGCCTGGAGTTTGTCGGCGATGTGATCGATGTGAGTGGAAACCGTGCTGACTGCCCGGTGCAGCTTTTCGGCGATCTCCGGCCGGTAATAGCCTTCGCACAGTAATCGCAATACTTCGGCTTCTTTCGGGGTAAGAGGCCCGTTACTCAAAATTTTGGCGCGCAATCGTCTCATTTTCGGTAGATCCGATGATTTTTCATTGATTACGTCCTCCTATAATCGATAAAGGCCCTCCTTTTTGGGGGTAGGGTTATCGATTACACATCGGCTGATTTCAGGCCATCTTCTCGTCCTTATAGCGACCGGGCCAGATGTCGTTGATGTCCTTGTGGATAATTTCGGCGATTTTTGCGGCGACGCGGCGGGAAGTGACTCGGCCATAAATGACTTGTGTCACGAGTGTTCTGGAAACGCACAACAAGCCAGCAATTTCTTGCTGGGTGCATCCTTTGATCTGTAATTCCGCCTTAATGTAGGCGGGGTCCATAGGTTGTTTTTCGGTTATCATTGCCTGAACTCATTTAGTTTAAGTGTTGAAGTTTATTATGGGAACAAAAGGTGTCATTGTCAAAAATAAAAGAGAATTTTAGTGCTTATTTTGCAAAAAGATTCAGAGAAGAAAGGACACGTTTAAAGCTCACTCAAGAGCAAGTTGCTGATTTATGCGGAGTTAGCAGAAAAATTTGGGGGCAGTACGAACGATCGGAAACTGTACCCGGAGGGGAAGTATTGTTCGCATTTGCGGCAATCGGTGCCGATATGAACTATTTGATGACAGGCGAACGAACGCCGGAAGTCGTTAAAGATCCTTCAACACATTATGGCTTAAGGCCTGATCAAGCAGCACTCTTGAACAATTACGAGCATTGCTCGAAGGAGGATCAAGACGCCATCGTTCGGGTGGCGCTTCGAATGGCCATGGCCATGGAAAGAGAAACTGAAGAGAAGGAACAGCAGAAATTGATCAACGGTGATTAAGATGGCGAAAGAAAAGTCCCCGGAAATTGTCCGGCTCAAACAGGTATTGGATGAAATCGGTTTAGAGATTTCCGATATCGCGTCCGAAACCGGCGTTTCCGAACGGACGATAAAAAATTTACTTTGGAATGATTTGCCGATCGGCGGGCAGTTTCTGCGCCAGCTTAATAGATGCTATGGCGTTTCGCTCGACTGGCTTTTGTCCGGAGAGGGCTCGACGTTCACGGATACGGCCAAAGCGAAAAAAATAGGTCCATTGATCCCAAAATTCGAGCACGTAGACACGAAAAACTCCCAGGATGTCTTCATTATCGCCGCCGCGGCCATTGAGCAAAGCATGATGCAATGCGGCGCCGTCCCCGGAGAGGACTACACGGTTTTAGACCTGTTCAAACTCGCCCAGCCGTTTGCGCTGGAATCGTTTAAACAATCCGGGCACGATCTGAAATTTCTTTCTTAAAGCCGGCAACCTTTGCCGTTAACCGCTTGGGAATATTTTATTTTTCTGGAAAGGCCTTCGGAAAAGCGTGACAAATGTGACATGACCGATCGGTCTACATTTTAGATGTTGCAAAACAAATAGTTACGTCGAATATTAGGAAAATATAAAAGCGTGACATTGGCGTGACATCGCGTGACGCCCTTTTTTGCTATTTCCTCTCTAAGCCTTGATATACGTGGCCTGTAGCGTTTTTTTTAAAGCGTGACAAAGTGTGACGTTTGCGTGACGTGAAGGCGTGACAATGTCACGCTTTGTCACGCAAATGTCACGCTAAAAACAACATGAAGAATACTATATAGTCTATTGATTATAAATATAAAAATACACTCTTTTTTAAAAACGTCACGAATGTCACGCTTTTCCGAGGTACCCAGCAAAAAAAAATTTCCTAAATAGAATCAACTTTAACTTATATCTATAAATGGCTGTTAAACAATTAAAAAGCGGAAAATGGCGGCTTGAAGTCGATCGCAAGGGCATTCCGAG
The DNA here is from genome assembly GCA_050304855.1 of Methylococcaceae bacterium. Classification (GTDB taxonomy): domain Bacteria; phylum Pseudomonadota; class Gammaproteobacteria; order Methylococcales; family Methylomonadaceae; genus Methylomarinum. The sequence goes on along the minus strand of JBNLEI010000142.1, from coordinate 1,939 downwards.
AATACGTAAGACCTTCGCTGTCAAGTCTGAGGCCGAAATATTCGAGCGCGAATACCTGGCCAAGTATAAAACCATCCAGCAACAAACGACCGATCGCCGCACGCTAAAGGAGTTGGCTGAGCTTTGGTATAAGTATCACGGAATCAACTTGGCAGATGGAGACCGGCGTAGGCGGTGCTTACTTGATATGGCCACTGCCTTACAAAATCCTCAGGCCAGTCTGTTGACGGCCGAAAGATTTGTTGAATATCGTCATGCTAGGTTGTCAGCTGGGTTGACTCAGAAGACGTTTAACAACCAACACAGTTATTTGTCGGCTATGTACCGCAAGCTGCGGAAACTGAAGGTGATCGATTACGATAGCCCGATCGTCGACGTGGACTTCATCAAGATCCAGGAGCGTCAGCTTTCATATTTATCACTCGATCAAGTACATACCTTGTTAGATGCGATCAAGGAAGGATGTAAAAACGAGTCAACATGGTATGTGACGCAACTTTGCCTTCGAACGGGTTCGCGCTGGGGAGAAACGGAGCGGTTAAAAATGAAGCAATTGCATAATGTTCGTGTGACGTATGAATTCACCAAGTCTAAAAAAACCCGTACGGTGCCTTTGGACCGCACGTTTTTCGATGAGCTCATGAAATTCGCCGGTTACAAGAATCCTGACGATCGCATATTTTCGAATTGCATCGGGTCATTTCGTCGAGCCGTTAAAAGGGCGGAGCTCGATCTTCCGCGCGGACAGAACGCCCACATCCTTCGGCATACGTTCGCCAGCTATTTCATCATGAACGGTGGAAACATTTTAACGCTTCAAAGAATACTCGGCCACGCCGATATAAGCCAAACCATGCGTTATGCACATCTGGCTCCTGATCACCTTCAAGACGCTATAAAATTTAATCCAATCGCATAGCCAATTCAATTCCGACGTTTGGCGGTAAAGTGGCGGTAAATACCGCCCAAAACCGCCAATATCCGCCACAAATTAACAGACGAAAATTTATAACTTATTGATATATAAATAATAAAAATTAGCGGCTTTTGGAGTAGGAGTTTTCGATTCCCGCCGCCTCCACCAATACAACTTCCAAGAATGTTCGAGAAAGCCCTGAAACCAGCGTAAATGCTGGTTTTTTTATGTCCGCATGTTACGATAATATCCGTCAAAGACCGGGTGCATCTGGGGTAAATTGGGTTATATCTGGGGGCATAATCGCAATCATTCGCGACTGATGCCCTTAAATTGTTCAGATACTGAGCATCATGAGGGGCTGCATGAAATTAATAAATACCGAACCAAAGAATGCCCAGCCTAAAGATACGACAGCAATGTGTATGCAATTGGAAAAGATCGGTTCGCAGTACCTGGCTGTCAATATTGACAAGAACGGCGAACCATTTGACGACTCGAAGACCAACAAGGTTGTTCTTTTCAAGGAAATTCTGACAGCCCGGTTCTGGCCGTACACTGCTATTGACAATCGAACACGCTCGATGCTGCAGACGCCTCAACTATACCTCCGTGCCGTCGCCAGATCTATCCATCGCCTGCGGCTGTGCCGAAATCTGACAGTTCGACGACAGTTTACTTTATTCCCAAGCAGCTCCCGGAAACTGGATCCAGACGAACACTGACAAAGGCTGGTTTACTATTCTACGCCTCTACAATCTGTTGCAATCCTTCTTCGATATGACATGGCGGCCGGGTAAGATTGAGTTAGTGAAGTGAACTCAATTACAACCGGAGACAGCGGACAGCGCCAACGTGCCGCCGCTGGTCAATCGAGCATTGCTCCAAAAGGATTTGACGACGTACACGCGGTTTTAGGCGTTGATAAATAGGAAAGGTGATAATGAAACGCTGGTATACAGAACCCTTGCTGCATTTTCTATTCCTGGGCGGGTTGTTGTTTGCTGTGTATGCCTGGATGGA
>JBNLEI010000141.1:0-8703 GCA_050304855.1 Methylococcaceae bacterium | reverse complement strand
TGAGCAATTGGAACTCATGCTGCACCCCTGGGTTGGCTTTGTGATCATGCCGCTATTTGCCTTTGCCAATGCTGGCGTGTCATTATCTTTCGGCGATCTGGGAAATCCCGTTGCCGTAGCCGTGTTCGCGGGTTTCGTGCTGGGTAAACCGCTGGGGATTTTGACCTTTAGCTGGCCGGCAGTGCGCACGGGCATTGCAAGACGTCCTCCGAATCTCGATTGGTTATTGCTGGTTGCTGGAGGCTTGCTGGCCGGCATCGGCTTCACCATGGCGCTGTTCATTGCCAACTTGGCGTTCAGCCCCAACCTCATCAGCGCCGCTAAATTGGGCATTTTTGCAGCATCGGTTTTTTCCTCGCTGGCCGGTGTTATTCTGTTGGCCGTATGGTTTGCATGGAGAACGCGTTTTAATACACTGAATGGATCGTAATGGCATGTGTCGGCTTTCCCGGTACGCTGAGCTTTATTGTATATTGGCATAGGGAAATTGGCGCTTGGAACTTAATCAACAAATCGGTATAGAACTTGGATTCAGGAGAAAAGGTGTCTAAATGTTTAATAGTAAGACGTAGAGCCTATATTCCTTGTGCCGTTGAAAATAGCGAGGATGATACATGCAACGCTACAAAATCCTACATCGCACCTATTATAATTTTTCCGCCGAAGTAAAGCTCGAACCACACGCATTGCATTTACGTCCTAGAGAAGGCCATGAACTGCGTATCGAATCCTCAAACTTGAAGATTACTCCCTCCGCAAGCTTGCGTTGGCACCGAGACGTGGAAGACAATTCTGTTGCGATAGCGACCTTCGAATTGCCTGCCAGCCAGCTTTTGATTGAAAGTGAAGTCATCATTCAACAATATAACCAGGCACCCCTCGATTTTTTAGTGGCCGATTATGCGGTGGACTACCCTTTTTCTTATACTGCGGAGGAACGGGTGGTTCTATCGCCCTATATGAATTTAGTCGAGCGCTCAGTCGGGGAGCCGTTGACTGAATGGGTTGACAATTTATGGGCGCCGGACGAACGGATTCAGACCTATTCCTTATTGCAACGCTTTTGCGTTCACATCCATCATACGCTGTCGTATCGACTTCGTGAGGAACCCGGTGTTCAAACTGCGGCGGAAACACTGTCTTGCGGCACCGGTTCCTGCCGGGACCTTGCGAGTCTATCCATGGAAGCAGCACGGTCCTTAGGGTTAGCCTCGCGCTTTGTAAGCGGCTATCTCCACGCACCGCCAACAACGATCAACTTCGGCGCAACCCATGCTTGGGCCGAAGTGTACTTGCCTGGTGCGGGTTGGAAAGGGTTTGATCCCACCCTCGGACAAATTGTAGGAACCGATCACATCGCAGTGGCGGTGGCAAGATTACCCGAATCTGTGCCACCCATTGCCGGTTCGTTCATCGGTCCTCCGGGGGCAACCCTTAATGTTGGGGTTTGGGTGACCGAGTTGTCGTCCTAGGCATCATGACGAAAGAAAAGGCTATGTAGGTGTGAGATTGGCATCATTTTTCGATAGCGCATCGGCATCTGTACCGGCTTGAGAGAAGCTGTCAGCGAGGGCATTACCAGTCCCAAAATCCAGCGTTTGGCCGGAACGATTATGCGCTACCAGCACACAAATCTGTTAATTAGAGATACCTCGATTGCTGGTATGACCGCCTCGTTTACACGTCTTGCGCCCCAGATGGCGTTGAGCCTTATTCGATTCGACTACATACGTTTCATCGGTTTCAGTAATCCCATGACGAATGGCGGGGCGATCCTCGCTAATCCAGTCCAGAAAACGGTGTCGCAAGCGGAAACTAGTGTTTTGATGCACGTCTGTGTCGACGGCGGGTTGCCGCACGGTCTTGGGTTGCGTTATCGTAGGTAGCCAAGTATATGAACCATTTTAGTTTTTCACGAAGACGGACCAGCAGTGAACCGGTCAGCTGATTAAAGGTATTGTGGCTGTATTGACAATAATACCGTTGCAATCCGTTGACCACACCATGCCTGTATAATTGTATATTGGTACAGTGCGGACAAGCATGTTTAGAGTCAAAACTTGACTCAGTCAAGTCGAGGACCGATGTCTCATTGGTTTGTTGATGTGATGCATCGCTCAACCGCTTGCGCTGATGATCTAATTCAGGGATTGCTTCCAGCCGTTGCATAAATTCGGCTCTTATCATGATGCTCTACTGTTGAAATTCTAGGCTAATCCTTCTAGGGAAATAAATTTAAAATTCCATTCTTAACGATGATATAGCCTTTTTCTTAACCGCCGTTTTTTCCTGAAACGAAGCGGTTTAGCAAGTGCTGTAATTCTTCGGCATTAGCCGGCGCCGCGCATTGCGCATCGTTGTCGAAATAAAGATGTACCAATTTATCTTGTTGCAACCACTGCACAATGCGATCAGCCCAAAGCGCTAGTTCTTCGAGTGAGTAGCTTGACACGTAGGTGATTGGGTTGCCATGCAGGCGGACATAGACTAGATCCGCCGTAATTCGTTCCCATATAGGCCAGTTGCCGGCATCGGAAAGGCAGGCGGCGATGTTGGCGGAGTTCAGTTTTTGCGCCGTTTCTTCATTGAACCAAGAGGGATGTCTGAATTCGATGGCATGACGTATTTCCGGCCATTGTTGTAAGGCCAACATAAAGTTTTCCAGTCTGTTTGCGTCCTTTGAGAACGTCTGGGGCAATTGCCATAACACTGAGGCGAGTTTGTTTCGTAATACTTGAGCATGTTCCCTCTCGATCATCACAGATTGAAGCGGGTCGAGCAATTTTTTGCGATGGGTTAGATATCGATTGGCTTTGATGCTAAACCTGAATTCGGCGGGAGTTTCGGCGAACCATTTTTCCAGCGTGGCCGGTTTTTGCAAGCGATAGAAGGTGCCGTTAATTTCGACACTATTGAAATGTCGAGCATAATGGGCTAGCCAGTCTTTGTGGGGTATCCCACGGTAGAAACAGGTTTTCCAATGCGGATAGCTCCAGCCGCTGGTTCCGATTCGGACGTTGTCCAAAATTCAGCCTTTAATGCAAATAACCGGTTCCAGCCTGGCCACTTTACGGGCCAGGCCGGCACGATCCGCCAATTCGACCACAGCACTGACATCCTTGTATGCCAGCGGGGCTTCTTCGGCAATTCCTCTCAACGAAGGGCTGCGAATAATGATGCCTTGGTCCGCCAATTGTTGAAGCAGAGTTTTGCCTTGCCAGCGTTTAGTGGCTTGATGTCGGCTCATTGCTCGGCCGGCACCATGGCAGGCCGAGCCGAACGCTTGCTTTTCGCCGGTTTTTGTTCCGGATAAAATATAGGAACAGGTGCCCATTGAACCGCCGATTAATACCGGCTGACCCACGGCTTTGAATACATCGGGTATCTCTGGGTGGCCGGCGCCGAAGGCGCGAGTGGCGCCTTTACGGTGAACGAACAAGTCTTTGGGTTGGCCGTCAATCGTATGTCGTTCCAGTTTACAGGTATTATGCGAGACGTCGTATAACAGGCTTAAATGGATGCCCGGAAAAATATCGGCGATGGCCTCACGGGTTAAATGTGTAATAATTTGACGGTTCGCTAACGCGCAATTGATACCAGCCCGCATCGCCCCCAAATATTGTTTGCCCAAGGAGGAGTCCAACGGGGCGCATGCGAGTTCCCGGTCGGGTAGTGCAATGTCGTATTTAGCTGCCGAGACGGCCATTTCTTTCAGGAATTCGGTGCCAATTTGATGTCCCAAACCTCTCGAGCCGCAATGAATGCTGATGACGATAGCATCGGTTTGCAGGCCGAAAACAGCCGCTATTTTGGGATCGAAAATAGCGGCGACCCGCTGCACTTCCAAATAATGATTGCCCGAACCCAGCGTGCCCATTTCGTCTTTTTGCCGTTCTTTGGCGCGCGCGGAGACGTTTGCAGGTTCCGCGCCGGCTATGCAACCGTGCTCCTCGATTCGTTCCAAGTCGTTCGGGTCACCAAAGCCTTGCTCCACTGCCCATTGCGCCCCGCCCGTCAACATGTCGGTCATGCGTTGGTGATTCAGGTGGAGTTTGCCTTTGCTGCCGACGCCGGCCGGAATCGACCGATACAGAGCGTCGGCTAGACGGTGCCGGTGCGGTTCCAAATCGCTGACGGAAAGACCTGTATGCAGGGTTCGGACGCCGCAGGAAATATCGAAGCCGACTCCACCGGCGGAGATCACGCCGCCTTGTGCAGGATCGAAAGCGGCAACGCCTCCGATCGGAAAACCGTACCCCCAATGTGCGTCCGGCATGGCGTAAGCCGCTTCGACAATGCCGGGCAACGAAGCGACGTTGCAAAGTTGCTCGAAGACCTTTTGATCCATTGCCTGTAACAATGGTGCGTCGGCATAGATGACGGCAGGCACCCGCATTTTTCCGTGGGCTTGAATTTCCCAGCTGGTTTCGTCTCGTTGTTTGAGTTGTTCGATATGCATGGTCCGGCCCTTAATACGTAGTGACACTCTTAGACATCGACGACACATTGGGCGACCCACATGCCGTCCGGCCTTTGGTAAACCCTTAGCTCGGTAAAAGTCGCCCCTTTAATTTCAACAGTCGGTTGATGTTTTTGTCGATTAACCTTTTCGCCGACGGCTGAGGCTGTTAATTTGCCTTGTTCGATTGTTATTTGGTAACGGCAGAACAACATCCTGCGTACGGCCATGTTGTAAATCACTTCGTTTATCCAATCGAGAAACAACAATTCATTGTTGTCAGCTTGGCAAGTTATGTCGACGGCCATGACATCCGCTATTCGTTGAGGCGACGTGACGACGGCGCTCAACGCAATGGCTGCTTGTTCGAATGCTTGGTTCAATGTGGGGGCTACACCGCGGATACCGATATCTGCATCGTGTTCAAAATGTTCCCAGTGCAGCATGATAGGAATTGGTCAAATAATGTGCGTCTTGATATATACGCAGTTTGATGCTGCCGTGTCAATCGAATTTTTGCTCGGAGAACGGTCAATGGGGCATTCTGACGAGTAGGGATGTCTTTTTCAGGGATAATCGCCGAATAATGATTTTTCTTTTAGCTTGCCGTTTTGTTCCAAAGCCAATACGATCGATAGTTCAAGGGGCTGATGCTAATTTATTATCATTCGCTAGTTTTTTCGAGAACAAGAGACAACAATGCGTTGTCTTAGTTAAAGATCAGAAAGCCATCATTGATATGAGTTACCTCGCGGGATCGAGGCTGCAGCAAATCGATTGGTGTGGCCATATTATTTTCTCTGATTGGCTTTTTCTTTCTAGCGATTATGCAACAGGGGGAGAAATCATGAATAAACATTTGCAACAAGTCAGAGCGTTCCATACCGCTTATGGCGTTTCTCAGACAGAGTTCGGCGGGAGCGGGCATTTGTCTGATATGGAAATCATTAGTCGTCAGGCATTGATAATGGAAGAGGGAAGCGAGCTGTTTTATGCCTTTAAGAAAGGAGAGATGGCTGAAGTTTTAGCGGGGCTGGTTAATCTCGCTTATGCTGGGTTGACCGTTGTCGCCCTTAAAGGGGAAGATGTCACGTCAACCGAAGTATCCTGGAAACATGACGGTTTGGTCATTACCATCATGCGCAGTGTTTCCTCTAAAATTAACGGCTGTGTCTCCGGAGAGACCGCAGATTATTCTGCGCTATATGGTTTATGCGTGCAATTGGCGCGGGATTTTCTCAATGCCGATTTCGACAAGGCTTTTCAAGTCGTCCATGAGAACCGTCTTTCGGCATTAAAAGAGCATCCGCAACCGTCCAGGCATTTTAAGACACCTGACCTAAGTGATTGCTTGTTTGAATGATCGTCACGACTTTCCGGCAACCAAGTCCAGCACGATGCTACTGGTTAATTTGTCGCGTTCGATAATGCCGATGAACAGCCCGTCATCGTCGATTACCGGTAATTCCGACACATTTTCGTGAGCCATTTTTTCCAGTACTTCCCTCTTATTGCTAGTATTGGAAATGGCGGTGTCGATTAAGCCTTTCAGCGGTTTAAGGGTTGCATTTTCCAGCATATTGACAATATCGAGATTATGTCGGCGTAACTGGACATAAAAAGGCCGGGCGGCGATCAAGGAATTGAATTTACCGTTTCGATCGATAAAGACAACGTAGCGGAAAAAATCATGTTTTGTCAGTTCCTTGAGATAGTCCATGATTGCAGTCCGCGAATAATAGCCGCTTCGCTCAAGTTGCAAGGTCATCGCAGGTACTTGGTTCTCAATAAACCGGGGGATGGCTGCGTAGCCAGCTTTTTCATCGGTCGGTAGTACTTCGGGACTGATTTTGCTGCCGTGGATTGTTAGAGAAAATGGCCTAGCGACAGCTTCGCGGAGTTTGAAGGCTACGCCGAAGCCACTGAGTTCGGCCAGTTGGCCCGAGGTAAGCAGCCAGATGATTGTGGGTGCCAAAGCAATCGCGATCCACGAGGTGTCGATTTTAAAACCGCCATTAATTTTGGCGTTGATCAAAGTGATCAGCAATAGTGTGCCGAAAAAGGACGAAATCAATAACCATAGTCTCATGATGCAGTCTCCGGATTTTGTAAAAAGTATACTGCAGTGTCAGAATAGCTGCCAGATCGTAGAATAATTCAAAAGGAGGCCCACCGATGTCGGGTTTTTTCGCCACTGTTAATCGACTGAAATATATTCAGCGATGGGGCTTGAAGCGAAATTCATTCAACGAAAATGTCAAAGAACATACTTTCGATGTTTGTGTGATCTCGCATTTATTGTGCGTCATCAAAAATGAATTTTACGGCGGTTCGATAGATCCCGGCGAGGTGGTGTTGGCCGCTTTGTATCATGACGCTCACGAAAGTATCACCGGAGATTTGCCGACGCCGATTAAGAGGTTCAATAGCGAAATTTTTGCCAGCTATAAGGATATCGAAGCGGTTGCCGCCCATGCTTTGATTAATACGTTGCCGGATCAGTTAAAAGACGATTTGTTTAATTACGTGACCGAGTCGTGCGACTATGAAGTAACGGAACTGGTCAAAGCGGCAGATACGATCAGCGCCTATGTTAAGTGCGTGGAGGAAATTCAGGCTGGTAATCAGGAATTTAACGACGCGATGGACGAGATTGAACGACGTCTCAACAATATTACCTTGCCCGAAGTGGAATATTTCAGGAAAAATTTTCTCCCCGAGGTTCATTTGACGGTCGATCAGTTATACGAGCCAGAAGATTAAGGACGGTTCAGTCCCAATTGTTTCGGTTGCGAGCGGCTAATGCTTAACTTTACGAGGTAACTTCCGATTTTTTTCCAAATGCACGAAATGTGGTATCGCTTTTTGGCTATTAACCATCCGGTTTTCGTGTTGTTATCTTGACGATATTGATCCCCTTCAGCTTTGAGATTCCGCGGTCGCAGCAACCGCTACCAATCGGTGATTCTTCAACTATAATTTTTAGAGTTTCAGTTAAACGATTGTTTATGCCAAAGCTCTTTCGTCAGTATCCGCTAAGTTTTTCCCTGATGATTTCGGTGAGTACCGGAATGCTGTTTCCGTTAGGAGCTATCGTATTCTGGCTGTATCAGGAACGCTTGCCGTTGTCATGGCATGCAATTGCGTCACTTCACGCAGGTCAGCCGTTATTGATGATTATATGGACGGCCCCCCTGGTATTAGGGGTTTACGGTTACATTCTCGGAATGGCGATGCGTTCGTTGCAACAGCAGATTAAAGTTTCGAGTAATCAAAAAACCGAGTTACAGACTATTTTAAACACAGCTGCCAGTGCGATTGTCACGATTGATAAAGGCGGATTGATCAAAAGTTTTAATCAGGTAGCGGAAAGAATATTCGGTTTCACTTCAGATGAAGTTATCGGTCGGAACGTTAAGATTTTGATGCCCGAAAATATCGCTAGCCAACACGACGGCTTTTTGAAAGCTTATCTGATTAATAAGCAGTCCAATATATTGGGGAAGCAAAGGGAAGTTGAGGCGAAGCGCAAAAATGGGGAAGTTTTTCCTGCCACACTAAAGGTTAGGGAAATGGATTTGGAGGGAGAGGTTCATTTTACCGGTGTGATTGACGACCTAAGCGAATCTAAGGCGTTGTTGGTTCAACTTAATCAGGCTCAGAAAATGGAAGCGATTGGCCAATTAGCAGCAGGAATTGCTCATGAAATCAATACGCCGATTCAATATATCGGCGACAATCTACACGCTTTAAACGAGAATTTTAATGATTTAACGGAATTGATTGCGCTGTTTAAGGCAAGGACAGAATCCGAAATGAAAGCCGATTGGGATCAGTGGGAAAAACAATTTGATCTGGAGTTCATCTTTCAAGACACGCCGCTTGCTGTCAATCAATCGCTAGAAGGCGTGGATAAGGTCGCAGAAATCGTTTCGGCATTGAAAGCGTTTTCCCATTCAGGAACACAGACGGCTTCATTTATCGACATTAACACCTTGGTCAACAATACCCTGACAATTGCCAGAAACGAGTATAAATATATTGCCGATGTGGAAACTTCGCTGGCAGAAAATTTACCTGAAGTGGAATGCTATCCTACCGAATTAGGCCAGGTGTTGTTGAACTTGATCATCAATGCCGCTCACGCAATCGAAGAAAAGCAAGGTGGCCGGGGGTTAATCAGGGTGGGAACCGAACTTAGCGAGGACACCGTCCGCCTGAGCATTGAAGATAATGGCACCGGA
>JBNLEI010000140.1:0-2427 GCA_050304855.1 Methylococcaceae bacterium | reverse complement strand
TTCTGCAAAGCAGGGGATGGACGATCGCCGTCGCCGAATCCTGTACCGGCGGCGGCATCTGCCAGGCCATCACCGAAGTGCCGGGCAGCTCGGCCTGGTTCGACCGCGGTTTCGTCACCTACAGCAACCGGGCCAAGATGGAGATGTTAGGCGTGCGCGCGGAAACGCTGGAAACATTCGGAGCCGTCAGCGGAGAAACCGCGCGTGAAATGGCGGAAGGCGCGTTGAACCGCAGCGATGCCGATATTGCCATCGCCGTCACCGGCATCGCGGGGCCTGGCGGCGGAACCGCGGAGAAACCGGTCGGCACGGTATTTATCGGCCGGGCGCTGGAAGGAAGCGAGTGTTCAGCCGAGGTCAACCGTTTCGATGGCGATCGCTCCGCCGTGCGCCAAGCTACAATATGCCGGGCTTTGGAATGGGCGTTCGCTGTTGTAAATGAATAAAGCTGGGTAGGACTACCAGCCGTCTATAGGTAGATAGTCTAATAACTGCGCATCGTCGCGGCGAATCATAGCAATAAAATCCTGGTCCTTGACCTGCACCGGTAGATAGCCGATCTGTTCGGCTGTTGCGCTCGATTCTGCCAAGGCTCTTTCGATCAAAGTTTTATTTTCGGAGTTCTTGTCGAACAATGCATCAAGCGGCTTCAGTTTTTGCCTGATCTCGTCAGCCATTGAATCATAAGGCTCATAATATTCCGGCAATTGCGCCAGATCGATGCCGCTCGAAAGCGCCGACATCAGCACGGCTTGCCTCTTGGTTTCGTCTTTCGGCATTCGCGCGCCGACCAGCATCGGGCCGGTCATCGATAAATGGCGGAATTCGGGAAGAGAGTTATTCAACGATGACTCAGGTAGCTCGTTTACTGCCACGGCGGTAATGCGGTCGATGTTAAACACCATGAACGCCGGCCGACCATTAAACAGAGTAATTATGCCATATACCAGTGCACTGATCTGGATTAAAGCGATGACGCTAAGATCAAATTTCAGACTTTTCTTGCGGGGCTTGTAGACGATGGCGGACATCAATGGACCCAGTGTGATATCGACCAATATCAACAGCATGACGATTTTGCCAAAGGTGGGGGATTGCCAGTGGATGCCGAGATACCAGAGGGTGATGATGATGATGAGCGTCAGTGAGACTACCAGTGCACTGATTAAAAGGTGGTAGAAAACGAATTTGATTTTGGGCATGGTCCTTTTATTCGTAAACAAGCAGTTTGAAAAAAGAATAGCGGTTTGAAGAGTTAAGTCAATTGAGTGGATTGGAATGAATAAATTTTATAGAGCAAAAAAAGCCCCTCAGGGAGGGGCTTTTTTATCTATCGATCAGGTCAATTATGAGCTACGGCAAACTGAAGGAAGATATTTATCTTGGACAGTTGTTAAAGCAGCTCTTTGAGCTTTAGGGTTGTTGGCTACATTAGCAGAGCATTCAAGTGCCATGCCATTGTTGTTTGCAGTCAAGATGTATTCAATCACATTCGTACCAGCGACATTTGTGGAACCGCCCAATGGTGCCAAAGTAACGGCTATAAAGGCCTCGTTGATATCACCCGCACCGGCTGAAGTCACACCTTGCGCGAAACCTATTGTTGTGGTACCAGCAACGGTAGATGTGTATTGAGAATTATCTAATGTGCTTAGTAATGACATAATTGGGCTAGTTGCTACATATGCATTACCGTTTAAATCCACTGGGGCATTTGTTGCCCCTTGAACTGGGAAGGTGCCATTAACTGAATATTCTTCGAATAAAGTCACTTTGCCCGATGAGACTAAGCCCATGATTTCCGAAATCTTTGATCTTACGGTGTAGTCCTGATAAGCCGGAATAGCGATGGCTGCCAGAATACCGATAATCGCCACAACGATCATCAATTCGATCAGGGTGAAACCTTGTTGTATTTTTTTCATGATGTTTACCTCTTGGTTAGGGAATGAAGTTAATTTCGGTATGTGTAAAGCAGAAGCTATGCCAAAAATTACAAGGTCGTAAGTTTTTAACCTTTTAATTTGATAAATCATTGTAAAAACAAATAGATAAGTTTTTATAAGTCGCTCGTGTCATTACGTCAGGTTAAAACCGATGGAATGTAAAACAAAAATATTCTCCATAGACCTGACGCCACCCGCCACTAACTGACAAAATTTGTCATCCTCCAGTGGTAGGGCAGGAGCCAAAGGCGTTCCGCCAAAAGGTATCGTCGTAGATGTATTAAATGAAGTAGGGTTGGCGGATCACCCTTCGGGCATCCTGCCTACGTTTGAAGCCACACGGATGAGCATCAAAAATTGTCCTTCAACTGCCTGATCCGGGCGAAAACCCTGGCCGGTTCCTCGCCGAGCATATTCAGGTTTTCCTGTATCGATCCGCATTGCTCCCTTAAAAACGGATTGGTCGCCAGTTCCTCGGAAA
>JBNLEI010000139.1:0-4164 GCA_050304855.1 Methylococcaceae bacterium | reverse complement strand
TGTGAGATTGGCTGGTACCTGTGCACTCCGGTTGCGATCAATGAATTTTGGGTAGGCCCGAGCCAGCAGGGACATCAGCCCGATGATGTCGGAATGAGTAGCGCAGCCGTTGCTGATGAGAAGAGTGTCAAGGCGCAGTAGAGGTTTTTCCTCGGCTGGCAGAACCTTTACCGGGTCGTACTGGCCAGCCACCAGGGTACCAAGGTTCATGAACGGGAAACGCCTAGCTAGGGCTTTGGTCTGTTCCAGGCCGACAATTTGCAGACCATGGTTTCTCACTGCCGTTTGGATAAGTTCTGCATCCTCTTCCATGACAAAAAAAGCCAGATCCAGCTTTCCGGCTGCGGCTAGCTCGGCCTGCCGTTTCAAAGGATAGTGTTCTAATGTGATGTTAAGCGCAGCCAAATCCTTGCCTCTAAACAGACGCTCTGCGAGAAAGGCGGTACCGCTATGTTCAGGTCCGACGCTAATTCGCATATCATGCATGTCTTTGAGTTTTCGGATAGTGTCCGCATTGCGGCCCAGCAATATGAGGGCTTCCTCACGCCCGACACGCCCGATCAGCTCCAGGCCGGGATAGCCTGCCCAATCAACACCGTCCTGCACCAAACCAAACTGTACTTCGCAGGATTCTTTGGCCGCGACTAAGCGTTGAAGGTTGTCCAGCGCCCCATTACTGGCTACGTTCTGGATCTTCCCCTCGGTCTGAACGGCGGCATTAGCAAGTTGCTTGATAACTGCATGGTATTGTCCCTCATCGGATCCCGAGAGTATCGCAACGTCCAGGTAGGAAAGGTCGGTGCTCAGGTCCAGGCCTCGGAAAAATAAAGCCCCCAAAGCAATGGCTATAGTGAGCACCGAGGCCCGTAGCGCGAAACGGCCCCATAGCATCATCTTGTGTCTGGATACCAAGTCGGACGTCTTTTCCAATCGTTTAACAGATTTTTTTGACATTGGATGACATGACCATAGCTATGTCTTGAATCACGCTAATAATAAAAAGAATCGGAAATTCAATAGCATTTTGCAAATTATAATTACAAATCATCCAGAGTAATTCAACCAAATGGTTCGAATCACGTTTTTATAAGTTCTCTAATTTTATTTGTTATGCACCACTTTGTGTGAAGGTGTAAATTAACTTCGACATCACATTAATTCAAGCTCCGGGTCATTCCGGTACAGATAATAAGCCCAAAGTCGATAAGACTTCAGGCTTTTTTATGTCCTCTACCCGGCATTTGATAAGCGTGAAAAGTCCCTAAAAAGTACTTTTGATATGGTCGATCGCCATTCTGGTATGTTCGGAAGTTAAATCCGGATGGCCGGCTTTATCGTGCTCTAACGCTTCGTTCAAATGCCGGTTCGCTTCAGTCATATGATGATGGGAATCGGCGTGAGCTTTTTCTGAAAGCTCGGCGTGCTTTAATGATTCTTTGGCGTGAAGAGCGATTAACGAATGTCCCATTTCGCCGTGTTTAACGGTTTCTTTCAGATGCTTAATCGCTTCCGTAATATGGACATGGGCGTCGTTATGCGCTTTTTCGCTGGCGTTAGTATGATCGATAGCTTTGGTAGCATGATGCCGGAACTCTTTCGAATGGCCCAATTTGCCATGCGTTTCAGCGGCGACCGCGTGTTCGAGTGCTTGAACGGAATGCGGCGCTTCGGCGGCAGCCGTGTCGAAGAAGAACACAAAAAAGATCGAAAGTATCGATAAGTAAATTTGCTTTGCAGTCGTTTTCATTTCAATTCTCCTGTGAATAAGCGCGTGGCTTATGTGGATGATGTCAATCCGTATAGTGATTGCTATCCGTTTGTGGGATGAATTGTTATTGCTCTGCAAACGTCTCGATCAGATAGCAAACGCTGTTTCCGTCAGGGGTTCCATCCGGTAAATCCGACCAGGCTTTCAGAGCCTGTTCCATGCGTTTTTGCAGTTCCATCATATGTTCCAGCCGCGCTCTATTGGTCGCGATTCGGCGGGAAATAAGATCACGAACCAATGGACAAGGGGATTGTCCTTTTTGACTTTCAGCCAGAATATGTTCGATTTCCTTCAGACTGAATCCAAGCGTTTTAGCTTTTCTTATAAAAGTCAATCGCCTAGAGTCTTTAAGAGTGTACTGGCGGTAGCCATTTTCCGGGTTTCGCATAGGTTTTAACAAACCAATCCGAGTGTAATGACGGATCGTGTCCGGCGGTATATTGCATAGATTGGCTAGTTCGCTGACTCGATATAACATTTCGTTTCTCCCACGTCACCAGTCTAAAACTTATGTGTAACACACAAGTCAAGCAGCAAATAAAAACTTTCTTTAGATGATTGACCTTTAGATAAAGAAATAGCGGGAATGTTGTTTTGGAAACGGTGGCCGGTTTAGCCTTAAGCTTAAATTTAACGACGGAAAGATGTCCGACCTTATCTGATTACGTTAGCGTTTGAATTCGGCTTGGTTAAATGAGAATGATGCGGAACAAACAAAAAAAAATTTAAGGCTAAAAAATGAGAAAGAATTTCCCGCGGGAATAGCCGGAGTCCGGGGCCTGGGAATGGAAATAATGTGGTTGGATGGGTGGGTCATTTATCACGCCGAATCAATTTCAGTCGGCGTGATTGATGGCTTTGTCGTTATTAATTTCTTCCTAAATGAACAGAAATCAGCGCGGATATTTTGAAATTTGGTCTAATGAATGGCGCCTGACAAATTTTCAATTTTCGGTCTTGTTATATTGCGCCTGAATTTTTCTCGCTTCGTCTCTCGGCATGGAACGGTACCTGTATTGTCTGTTGCTGCCGGTATCGGAGGAAGCTTTTGCCGTTCCCGTTTCAAAGGCGGAAAAATCGGCGCGCTCCGGGGGAAGGTGTCTGACTTTTACCATGACGCAGTTGTATGGGATTTTCGGCCAGTAGGATTTACAGTTATCGACACCAGCATTAGCGTTTGATGAAATCATCGCCGCGCCAATAGTAAGCAGCAGGCATGCGGCTTGTGTAGTTTTTTTCATATTCATAGCCCCGAAATTGTTTTAGTAATAAAAATCGACTCCACACATCAATCCGATTGTTATACGAAGCAGGATAAATTGTATTGAATCGAAATCAAGTGCGCAACAATTTAGTGCGTTTTCAGGATTTTTACGTGCACAAACATGGTGCTTTATGTTTTTACGTGAGCCAATATGGTGCAGATCGCTGCGGGGCT
The DNA here is from genome assembly GCA_050304855.1 of Methylococcaceae bacterium. Lineage (GTDB taxonomy): Bacteria > Pseudomonadota > Gammaproteobacteria > Methylococcales > Methylomonadaceae > Methylomarinum. The sequence continues at coordinate 958 of JBNLEI010000139.1, read as the reverse complement.
ATTAAAATTCAATGTTAAAAATCTAAGCTTAATCAATATTTTATGAATTTGGCATACGATGTGCTGATCAACTGAGTGTGAGCCAACTCAATTTTCAGAGATCGTTATGTATAAGCACATTATGACCCTGGCGCTCGTTAGCTTTTGCTTTTTGGTAGCGCCCGCTCAAGCGACTCAATTCGGTACTTCGGTCCCTATGAGTAAGAAAGGCACGTCCACTTACTACGTTCCCGTGGAATTCGACGGCGTCGCCGGCAACGATTTGATGGTGGACACCGGTTCCGATTACGTCACTATTAACCGAACCACTCTGGAATTGCTGAAAGATCAGGGAAAAGTCGATTATGTCAAGGAAGTCCAAGGGGTTATGGCGAGTGGTGCGGGAATCGTAGTCCCTATTTATCGCATCGAGAAGCTCAATATCGGCTGCTGCTGTATCGTCCATAATGTGGAGGCGGCAGTATTTGAAAAAACCGAACGGCAGATACTCGGCTTGAGCGCATTGAAAAAAGTAGCCCCATTCGCGCTCTCGGTAGACCCTGCACACTTGATTCTCAGCGATTGTAAAGCGCATTCGGCAGAACTTGCTGCGATCGAATAACTCGCCTTCAGGGTAGTGGTTATCATTTAATCAACTCATCGGGCGGGAGTTTTTAGAATCACCGGCGCCCATCGACAAGCATTAACCGGCTGACCGGTTCCAGTGACGATTATTGGCAAGCTGATCATTCAATCTGCTGCTAAATCATTCCTCCCTGGGCAGCAACAAATCCTCCAGAAAAAAAGCCGAAAGCTCGGTCCGTCCGGCTACGCCCGATTTCCGATAAATCGCCCGCGCCTGGTCGCGAATGGTGCGTTCGCTGGTGCCGCGCACACCGGCAATTTCAGTAAAACTCAATCCTTTCATCATCAGCAGGCCGACTTCGGCCTCGGCGCGAGTCAGCCCCCAGACATCCAA
>JBNLEI010000138.1:0-1807 GCA_050304855.1 Methylococcaceae bacterium | reverse complement strand
AATTGACGGTACCGGCGAAGGTGAATGGATCGCGTTGGTTCCAGGCCAAAATGGCGTTGTCACAGATCCTGCCGTCAGCGCCCGCGCCGCCGCCGACGAGGCTGGAGTAACCGATTACCTGCGCCCTGAAGATGCGGAACTAATCGGTCCTAACCTGTATTTTGCAACAACCACCGACAAACGCATCCTGAGAATTCCGATTAACACCGACACACCGGAAGTGACCGAGTTCGTCGGCGTCAACGTCGGCAACATCAACAACGAAAGCGACGTTCCGTCCTACGGACTGCACAGCCCTGATAATCTTGCCAAAGATCACGCCGGCAACCTTTATATCGTTGAAGACAACAGCAGCGAAAGCGACATCTGGGCAGCATCGACTTCCGACAAAGACCATGACGGCGTTGCCGACGAAGTCGTTCTATTCGGAACGCTGACGACTCCCGGCGCAGAAGGTACCGGCATTTATTTTCCGCGGACCATGCCGAAAACCATGTTGATCAACGTTCAACACGCAAACGACGGTAACGACATGACGATCGCCATCACCAAACAACGCAAACATAAAGGCCATCATCATCACTAAACCGTTAAACAACGCTCATCAATAAACCTCATGAACTTTTACCGCGGCCAAGTGCCGCGGTTTTTTTCATTTTTATTCCGTCGTTCCAAGTGTTACCTGTTGATGATGGATGAATTCACTCTTTCTTTCCCCTCTGGGCTTTGCTGTTCAATTCTTTGAACGTCACCGATAACAGTCTGACACCGTCACAATTCTGTAATATTCCAAATCCTATAATGTGCGACTTAATTTTGCCCCTTTTGGCATTTTTACATTGATAACAGTTTATCTGTCGGAGAATCGCACATGTATAACAAAATTTCCCTGGGACTGGCGACGCTTGGCCTGTTGATATCCACTCATTCCGCCGCAGCCGGACCTCATTACAATGTGAACGATTTCTACCAGGTTTATCATGAAGGACGCCTTTATATTTTTGATGATTTCGATACCTACGACAGTTTTGTCGAAGCTGGCGAAACCCCTTTCCGACTAACGCGCGTCGGTGCAGGCCCAAACGGCGAAACAGTGGTTTTCGGTCTCTCGGGAAAAGACAAGGAAATGCGCTCCGGGCTCGGTTCAGTCGATTTATACGACGGTAAAACCGAAGCGATTGCCGACGGCTTTTACGGGGAAGTCGTCAAAGAGGGTCGGATCTATGTTTTCGGATCATGGGCCGATATGAAAGGCTTTATCAGTGTCGGCGAAGCGCCTCTGCGTTTCACCCAAATCGGAGCCGGCCCTAAAGGCGAAACCGTTATTTATGTCCTGAACGAACATAACAAAGAAAACGTACCAGAAGCTTTGATCGCTGAATTCAACCGAAAACACAAGCGGTAACAAGCTTTCGAATACGGAAGACGATGCCGAGTATCTGTTTTCAACTCATGTCGCCTACGCCGCAATAAGCATCCATCAAAAAAATTCGTCAGCGGGAACAATTCGATCTCACCGATCGCCCACTGGCGAATAAGTATTTCATTCGCCGATGATTCATGCCTGCCCGATAAGCATTTGATTGGCAACTTCATCTCTTGATTTATTAGTTTCCCGCTCCAACCTTAGCGGCATCCCGTTTTCGAAGCTGAAGACACTTACGAATTCCGTCGTAATATTCCTCTCATCTAAACCGTCTCGTGCGGCGTTATTTGCTTTTTTCTGCTAACCAAACTCGATGAACGAAAAAGATAAGTAGATATGGCAAGGTTTACAGAGGTAATATCGAGTTATCAGGGTCTAATT
>JBNLEI010000137.1:0-7802 GCA_050304855.1 Methylococcaceae bacterium | reverse complement strand
GACCGTATGCTTCCGCGCTCAATATTAATATCAATTGATTGGCGATGAAATTAGTGGAATATTCCAGCATATTGCGCACAATTTCTCCCAAAGTTTTACTATTAACGTGTACGTGATACACAGTTTGCCCGGAAACTTTGCCAAAAACGATTTGTGAACCGACCGTAACGCCGTGTTTCCGCAAGAAAACCGCCAATAATTCAGCGAAATATTTCTCGGCATTACGAGGATTTGATCCTGTATTAATCCGTAATTGACCGCCGTCAATCGAATCCGCCAAGCTTTCTGCATAAGCGGTCAAAGGCGTATGCGCTTCGCCGGAAACCACTTTTCCACCGACTTTTCTAACATTTACTGTATTGAAGTTAGCGGCGACTGCAGAGGGTACCGCATCGTAGGGATTGTTAGTGGTTCCGGTACCGGGAAGCACTAAACTCCAAGCAAATAATGACGTGTCAAGACCAATGGCTTTGACTCGTTTTAAGCCTTTTTGCTTAAGACTCTTGGCAATAATATCCAATTCTTCCGAAACCAAATACGGATCGCCGCTACCTTTGACCCACAGCACTTGGGTCGCTTCATTCAGATAAAAACGGGTGCGGAAGCGATAGTCTTTGCCCCATTTTGTCAACGCCATCCAGGCAGTAGCCAATTTAGTGGTCGAAGCCGGAATTAAAGGCACATCAGCATGATCGGCTACGACCGTTCGTCCCTTACCATCAAGAACAATGAGTCCAGCGTTGTGTAACTTAGAAAAAGTCGACAAAGCTTCACCGGCACTGCTTTGAACGGGTGCCAAATAGGCTAAAAAAATCAGGCATGTGAAAATATGTTTCATTTTAGATACTGTCTTACAAATGCACTATTCAACCGTAATACGAGGCAATAACTTTTTTAATTCACGCACAGATTCATTATCTCTTGGCGTATACAACGGATATGGATTCCATACTAAATCGGACGCGGTTCGTCCGGCTTTATTTTTTAAAGTCGTGTCGGCACCTGCGTTCAGTAGTATCTTTACACCGTTGACAACGTTTTCGTTAGGAACTCTTAATAAGAGAAAAAGCAAAGGAGTCGCTCCTGTAACGTAATCTTGACGATCGCGTGCCCAACCTCTCATAAAATCGGATATTTCAGTAATCCGTTGGTTTGGGTCTGCGCCACGCGTCAACACTTTACTGACAACCTGCAGAGTTTCGTCGTCTAACGAGTGCTTGGCAAGCAAAAAATGAGTGATCCCGGCTCCGTTACGATCTAATCGTTTTACATCAAGTCCGGCATCAATCACCTTGTTTATAATCTTGTTCCTATCCCTGTAATCCAATCTTTCAATCCAATCAAAAATTGTATTGCCGGACTCCAATAACACATTAATGTCCGCTCCTTTTGTAATAAACCAATCCAACAAACGATCGTTTTTGAATTGGATACTTTTCTGAATGTAACGGGTGGCTATTTCCTTGTTCATGTTCGAATCAATCGCCGCCAACATAACGTTGGTAACGTTTTTCGATACGGTATTGGGGAGAAGCGAGTCCAGCATTGTGTCAATTTCTACAGAATCACTGATACCTTTCTTCAACAAAAACGAAACCATAGCATCATCTTTTTTTTCTTGAATGGCTATCTTTAACGCTATGGCGCCCCATTTGTCTTTGAAATTAGCCCCATATGTGAATAACAGATTGAGTGTTTCATAGTCATCATGACGAATAGCATTAACCAGACCGTCATTTGGATCTGCCCCCGCTTCGAGTAGTGTTGTCAGCATACTTCGATCAATTTCATTTAAGTAATAGAGCGTGAAAGTACTGTTTTCAGAACCGGGCGTACAACCATACGAAATGAGTTTTCGAACCTTTTTGATATCTTTATCGACTACGGCTGTAAATAATGGATTCCATGCAACCGGGTCCCATATCCTTGCGCCATGATAGTGACGATTATTTAACGCCACCGGGTATCCCCATTCTTCAAGCTTGCTAATAACATCTAACATCAAATTAGCTTCCAAGAAAGGCGGAGTATCGGCCAGAACCATACCGACGATTGTTCCAATATCATCGACTAAAGCGCCGCCGGACGATCCGGGAGCTACGAAGTTCGATTGAACGATAATCCGGGAATCATCAATTTTCGCGACATAGTCTGGAACAACGGGCATTGCCCATCCAATGCCGTTCGGGTTGCCAATTGAATAAACAGCGGTTCCTCGCGTTGGCTTGTTGTTCTCCCGTGCGAGACGATTGTACGGCTGTAGACAAAAATCGATATCCTCCACAGACACTCTTCTTACTGAAAGAACCGCAATATCCAACTCGGGAGAATAATGATTTTGCACTACCGCAGGATAAAGGTTATCGATTTCGTGAAAAGCGACAACGATCTTTTCCGCAGTGGAGGAACCGCGACGTAAAACGTGATTTGCCGTAACGATGTAAACATTGTTCGAGTCGAAACCGAAAATGATGCCTGCCCCGAAAACTGGCGTGTCGTCGATATTACCGCGAAGCATGACGACCATCCGAGCCGCATAAGAGCGCGACTTGCTAGCCTCATCAATCGGCTGAGAATGAACAACCGAAGTCCGAAAAACAAGAAAATAAAACACAATACCTAAAGAAAAACAAATTCGTTTCGTGCTCATTTATCAGCCCCGAAGCATTCGCAAATGAAAGGTTTCCGTAAAAAGCTGCTAAAGCGGAATCTTCATAGGTTCTTTGACGTAGCGTTCCATGACTTTACCCCAGCAATAGACAAAACCCGAAGTCGAAACTCCGCAGGTAAGACCCCAGCCGGCCTTGACTTGCACGAATGTCACATCGCTTTTCACCGCAACAGGGGCATTTCTCGTCACGTAGCTACCGTCTCCGAGTTGGCCGAACGTATTGTCCCCCCAACACCACGCCGCACCTTTTGAAGTAACAGCGCAGGCATGATATTCTCCAACGTCTACGGCTACGAAGCGATGTCCCCCGGCTATCAATTGCGGATTATCGCGATCATTCTTAAGGGATGACTCGCCACCTAATCCGTCGCCAAGCTGACCATGGACATTCGATCCCCAACACTGCGTCGAACCATTGCGTTCAAGGCCACAACCTGTAATTTGATAATCTCCCCCCAGTGAGATATCCACCAGTGCCGCCGTGTCGGCCGATGCTTCTATAGGCGACACGCGATCGAGATTATCAAGACTCCAACAAAACAGCTTTCGATCCCCACTCCTACCGCACGCTCCTCCCTCCGTCACATGCAGGGAGATGAACTGCATACCTTCCGCGAAACGCTCGGGCGCAGACCGTTGCCTCGATGCAATTCCTCCCCAGCACCACGCTTCGCCTTTCGCCGTCAATCCGCAAATTCCGAATTTCCCAGCGCTGAGCATTCGAAAATGGTGATCGCCCGCCACACGAACGGGCACCGAAGAATTGTGTAACCTATAACCGGTTGAATCGTTTCCCAACTGTCCAGATGAGTTAGATCCCCAGCACCAAGCTGAACTTTCTCTATCCAGTCCGCAGACGAAGTCGCGGCTCAATTCAATAGATTGGAATCGATGCCGCCCTATAACGCGTCGAAAACGTTCGCTGGAGGCGCTCGTACCGGCACCCAATAAAAAGGACTGTGGGCCAAAACAATAGGCGGTTCCGAGCCGGGTTATGGCGCATGCATGCTCGTCCCCGACGGCCACCCGATCGAAAAAAAGATCTTCTTGTGCGACACCTAAGCGTACGGGATAACCCCAAGCTTTAACTAAAGCCAAAATTTTTGCGATACTCAACGCCTCGCCATGTGGCGGCTGGTCCGTGCGTATCATTCCGACGATGTTAAGATGTTCGTCCCACAACGCCCCGCCCGAATGTCCGGGCGCAATGAAGCCGGATTCGAAATATAGCCAGTCTTCTCGGCGTTCCGCAAAACGATCGGGGGTCAAGCTAATCGCCCACGGTCGACCGTTAGGCGTCCCCATCGGAAAAACAAAATCGCCGCGCTGAATCGATTTGGGATCAGCCAGACGGTCATAGGGCACCATTTCCGGATCTAGGCCGGAACCGGCAACCTTGAGCACAGCGATATCGAGCGTGGTATCGAAATGAGGTTGAAGTTGAGCATCGAAAGCTTTGTTGGCGTCACGGTTGAACCAGACTCGGATTTTTCCGGCAGTAATTTCACCTTGACGTACATTATGATTTGCGGTGGCAATATAATAATTATTGCTATCGTGACCGAACACGATTCCCGCACCGATCCGTTCGCCATCCGGAAAAGAGCTGTTCAACATGACGACCAAACGGCTGGCATCCTGCTCCGCCTCGAAAGCCAGCATTGTCGTTGCCGCCATTACACCCCCGATAGGCCCAATAGCAAGCATGATATATAAAATAACTACACTTATAAGACGTCGCTTCCACACACTCAATTCTCATTCCCCGTCACAAGACAAGGCCATTTATTCCCAAAAAGGGTAAAAAAGCCGACAAAAGAAGCACAATCTATCGCATGACGTATCGAGCCCAAACAATGGCTTTCCGTTTATGAAAATGGAAGGAACGTTTATCTGTATTTCGGATGATTTGAGAGAACAAACTTGCCTCCTGATTAAAGAACCGCCCGTCGCGATAAGCGAAATTGTCAACGGCTAATAAGCAAAACTTTTTCTGAATCGATAAGTCCTAAAACGATTATCATTAAAATCATCTGTTATCGATTCTAACGTTAATTTCTTAGGAAACACAAACCTTTTAACCATAACGATCCGAAGGTTGCCGATGTTATTATCAAATACCTTAATGGCCGCGAATTTAAGTTGTTAATATACCAATTGATTTCTCAATCAGTTTATTCAAAAAAACAAGAAAATAAATGCAGTAAAATCTGCGCTTACATGATTCTCAATCCGATGACCAGCCTGGACGTGAAGGTAAACACTGATGATTTTACTGAGAATCGACTGACATTTTTTTTAAGAGTCGCGTGGACTTCAACATTGCGCTTTTTATGGCTAATGAATTAATGCACAAATCCGTCACTGACGATACCTCCCAAAATTTACAAGATTTTCATCCTATTGTTGCCGACTGGTTTGTACGTCAATTTAATCAACCGTCGATTGTCCAGGAACAAGCCTGGCCCGTCATCCAGTCGGGCCAGTCAACACTGATTGCCGCGCCGACCGGATCTGGAAAAACACTGGCTGCGTTTCTGGCGGTAATCGACCGTTTGGTCAAACAAGGGCTGGAAACCGGCTTACCCGATGTCACACAGGTACTGTATGTTTCGCCACTCAAAGCCTTATCTAACGATATCCGCAAAAATCTAGAACAACCTTTGACCGGCATCGATATGGCATTATTGGAAGCTTGTCTGCCTGGCGTGGTAATTAGGGCGCAAACCCGTACCGGCGACACCACGCAACAAGAGCGCGCGGCGATGAAAAAGTTTCCTCCGCATATTCTGGTGACAACGCCGGAATCGCTTTACATTCTATTGACGTCCGATTCCGGGCGCGACATGTTGAAATCGGTGCGCACAGTGATCGTCGACGAAATCCACGCCTTGGCCGGCAATAAACGCGGAGCGCATTTGCTGCTATCGCTCGAACGATTAAGTAAAATCACCGCAAATGAGCCGGTTCGAATCGGCCTTTCGGCCACACAAAAACCGTTGGACGAAATCGCCCATTATTTGATCGGAAATCGCCCCGTACCCTGCACAATCATCGATACCGGCCACGTCCGCCGCCGAGATCTGCAAATCGAAGTGCCCGGTTCCCCTCTGGAAGCGGTTATGGCTAATGAAGTGTGGACGGAAATCTACGACCGGCTGGAACAACTGACGCTGGATCACCGAACCACGCTGATTTTCGTCAACACTCGGCGCTTGGCCGAAAGAGCTGCCGCCGCGTTGGCGGAAAGGCTCGGAGAAGCGGCCGTAACGGCACACCACGGCAGCTTGGCCAAAGAACATCGGTTGGCGGCGGAGCAGCGTTTGAAACAAGGCCAATTGAAAGCGCTGGTCGCAACCGCCTCATTGGAGCTTGGGATCGATATCGGCGACGTCGACCTGGTCTGTCAGTTGGGTTCGCCCCATGGCATCGCCGCTTTCTTACAACGCGTCGGTCGCTCCGGTCACCGCCTGGGTGCGATACCTAAGGGACGTTTGTTTCCGCTTTCGCGCGACGACTTGCTTGAATGTACCGCGTTGCTGGCCGCCATCGGTCAGGACCAATTGGACAAAATCGAGGTTCCCGAGCATCCGTTGGATGTGTTGGCACAACAAGTCGTCGCCGAAGTAGCCTGCGGGGAATGGAGCGAAGCGGAGCTTTACCGTACTTTTATCCGGGCCTGGCCTTACCGCAATCTCGGCGAACAGCAATTCAAAGCGGTCGTCAAAATGCTCAGCGACGGCTATCACACCCGCCGAGGGCGGCGCGGCGCTTATTTACACCGGGACATCGTCCATGGCATGCTCAGGCCCCGCAAAGGCGCGCGCCTGACCGCAATGATCAACGGCGGAGCCATTCCGGACCAGTTCGATTACGATGTGATCTTGCAACCGGAGGGTCTATTCGTCGGGACACTAAATGAAGACTTCGCATTTGAAAGTCTGCCTGGCGACATTTTCCAGCTGGGCAATAGTTCCTATCGTATGCTCAAAATCGAGCAAGGCAAAGTCCACGTAGAGGATGCCCACGGCCAGCCGCCGAATATCCCATTCTGGTTCGGCGAAGCGCCGGGTCGAACCAACGAATTGTCGCAAGCGGTTTCCGAACTGTCGGAAACATTGGACCGACTGTTGGAGCTAGGAGGCGGCGACGCTGCCAAACGTTATCTCATCGACACATTAAACCTACCCGAAGCGGCAGCCGTTCAACTATCCGATTATCTCGCCGCCGCCAAAGCCGCTTTGACTGTATTGCCATCGTTCCACCGCATCGTCTTCGAACGATTTTTCGACGAAACCGGCGACATGCATTTCGTCGTCCATTCGCCTTATGGTTCTCGCATCAATCGGGCCTGGGGATTGTCGCTACGCAAACGCTTTTGTCGCCGTTTTAATTTCGAACTGCAAGCCGCCGCCGGGGAAGACAACATTGTGCTATCGCTTGGGCCAACCCACAGTTTTCCGCTCGAAGAACCGGCCGGTTACCTGAAAGCCGCTAACGTCGAAGAGGTATTGAAACAAGCACTATTGGCGGCGCCGATGTTCCCGACTCGTTGGCGCTGGGTGGCCAATACCGCGCTGGCGGTACCGCGCAACAGAGCCGGCAAAAAAGTGCCCGCACCTTTTCAGCGTAACGATGCCGAAGATTTGGTTTCGGTCGTTTTTCCCGATCAGTTGGCCTGTTTCGAAAACATCGCCGGCGAACGTGAAATTCCCGATCATCCGTTGGTCAATCAAACGCTTTGGGATTGTCTACATGAATTGATGGATATCGACGGACTCAGGTCGGTACTGGCTGGCATCGAAAAAGGCACGATTCGTATCGTCGCGCGCGACTTGACCAGCCCTTCCCCACTGGCTCAGGAAATCATCAATGCTCGACCCTATGCTTTTCTCGACGATGCGCCAGCCGAAGAACGACGAACCCTGGCAATACAACAACGGCGCTTCACTTCACCGCAGGAGGCAGGCGATATCGGTCACCTTGATCCGGAGGCGATCGCCCGTGTTTGCCGCGAAGCCTGGCCCGAAGCACATACCGAAGACGAACTGCATGATGCACTGGTCGTATTGGGCTTTATTACCGAAAGCGAAGGCGAACGCGGTCCGTTGTCGCAATTGCATGATCAACT
>JBNLEI010000136.1:0-10706 GCA_050304855.1 Methylococcaceae bacterium | reverse complement strand
AAAGACGCTGTTCCTAACCATGCTTGCCGTCCCCGCCACGTTATTATTGCCGACACGTTCCGGTGTTCGTTATCGCCTTCCCCGCACGCCTGATTCCGAGTGTATGACGATTACCCTCATCCGTCCAAGTAAAAGAGTTTCGGGCGCTTTACGTCCATACCGGTGAACCGTGCGAATCGATGCGTCCTCGGGAGTTCGAAACGTTATATCGGCATGCCGCTTGCCGTACCCGGGCATCGCGCCCGCATCATGAAAAAATAGCCGGATTTGTTCTACCTTTCAAGCGTGTCGGTGTATACTCTGATGTCGCTTATTTTATCTAAATCCGACCGTAGGCTTAATTCTGATGGCTGAAAAAACAGTAAGCAAGCACCTGATTAATTTGGAAAAACAATTTGCCGCCAGCAATTCTGTGCTACAAAAGGCAACTAAGGTCTATCACGAGCTCGATCAGTTGGAATGCGACATGGGCCTGCTCTCCCCGGATGAAACCACCGCACGTAAAAGTTCCTGGTGGCCGATCATCAGTACTGTGGGCGGACATTCGCCGTCTAAAAACGATTTTATCAACCGTTATCTCGGCAGCCATCTGCATTCGACCGGCCACAAGTTCACCGTGATGCAATATACGCCGCAAAACACCAGCGCAACGCTGCCAGGCACCGCTCTGGACGCTGATCACCGCTTGCCTTTTTATCAGATCAGCCGAAACATCGAACAGGTTGCCAAAGGAGAAGGCGGAAAAATCAACGCCTACATGGAAATGGTGACGGTCAACAGCGAAAAATTACGCGGCAAATTGCTGGTTGACACGCCCGTATTAAGCTCTCAATCGGATAACCCGGTTAATGCCTTGCTCAGTCGCCATATCATCGAGATGTCCGATCTGGTTCTGGTCTTTTCCGATTTGTTCGATGCCGAACCTGAGCTGATTAACGACACGATCAAGACGATTATCCAGTTTCAGGACACTAACAAATTTTTGTTCGTGATCGACCATTCCGAAATCAGTCTGGACTTTAGAAAAGTCAACGAAATCACGTCCTCTTGGCGCCGCCGTCTGTCCGATCTGGGTATTCATACCGGGCAATTCGTGGTATTGAGCGATGACGGTAATACCACAGCAATCGACCGCCGCATCGACAACCTCGACAACGACCGCTCTTACCGGGTTTTGAGCACTCTGGAAAAAAGCATCCGCGATGTCGATAACGTCATCATCCCCGAAGTCGGTGAAGCGATTGAGCTGTGGAAAGATCGTTCCAACGCCTCAACTCTGATCGTGCTGGGTTTTCTGATTACGCTGATTTTGTTCGCGGAAATTTCGGTCGGAGTTCTCGATTTTTTCCTCGACCCTATCGTGGGCCCCATCATTATTCTGGTGCTGATTACGGTTCTGACGCCGATGCATTTGATCGTCAGCCGCGTCCACGCACGCTTTATCATCAACAAGCTGCACGACCGGCAAAAGCAGTTGAATCTATCCGAAAATCTGGCTGGGTTGTTCGAAAAAAGCCTGACTTTCTGGCGTACCCTGCTGCCGATTAAAGAACCGGTTGCAAACAACAAGAAAACGCGGGCAAAATTAGCCGGCCTGCTCGAACAAACGAAGGATCTTGTGCAGGAGCTGAACGATCGTTTCAGCCATTATCAGGACGACAGCTTTAACGACTACAGTGTTTCCGCCGATATAACCAATAATAATAAATGATGCCTGGACATCTAGGTTTAAGCTACCATGGATACGATTAAACAGTATTTGCCGCTATGCTGGTTCGGAGCCAATCCCCTCGATTTAGATAGATCGGTTCGTTTTTTTCAACAGAATCTGTGGTTTTATTTTGTTCTGGAATTGTTTATCCAGGTCAATATGATCGATGATTTCGAAGCGGTCATCGAAGTCGTCTTGGAAACGGGCCTGACTCTGTTGTTCGTTGGCCTCGTACTGTTTCTGAATAAATCGACCCATTCTTTTGTTCAGGTTACTACGTCGGTCTTGTTCTGCGAGAACGTCGTCGCCGTTTTCGTCGTGCCGGTGATGGTATGGTTGACGATGTCGGAAAGCGAACTCAGCTATGCGCTGATGTTTTTGCTGGTTTTGTGGGATTTCTGCCTGATCGCCTTTGTCTACAAAAAGTCACTCGGCATCAATGCGGCGGCCAGCTGGGTGGTTTCGCTGTTTTACTTTACCTGCACATACGGTCTCGCCTACGGCATTACCGCGTTGGCGATCGGATAGCAGAGATCGCCTAAAAACGCTCCAGCTCAGGATGGGGAAGTTCTCCCCGATGCACATGCATCGCACCGAACTCGGCGCAACGATGCAGCGTCGGCACCGCCTTGCCGGGGTTCAATAAACCCTTTTCGTCGAATGCCCACTTCACGTCGTGAAACAGAGTCAGCTCATTAGCATGGAACTGCAGGCACATATGATTTATTTTTTCAACGCCCACGCCATGTTCGCCGGTGATCGTCCCGCCGACTTCGATACTGATCCGTAAAATCTCGCCGCCCAAAGCTTCGGCTTTTTCCATCTCCCCGTCGATATTGGCGTCGTAGAGTATCAACGGATGCAAATTACCGTCGCCGGCATGAAAAACGTTCACGACCCGCAAACCATATTGCTCCGACAATTCGGAAATCTTGGCCAGCACCCGGGCCAAAAAACGGCGCGGAATCGTGCCGTCCATGCAATAGTAGTCGGGAGAAATTCTTCCAACGGCCGGAAATGCCGCCTTGCGACCGGCCCACATGCGCTGCCTCTCAGCTTCGGTTTCGGCAATTCTGACTTCGCTGGCTCCCTGCTCTTGCAGAATCAGAGCGGCGCTTTGCAAATCCGACTCGACCTGCTCGGTTGTCCCATCCATTTCGCACAAGAGAATCGCTTCGGCATCCGTCGGATAGCCGGCGCGAACGAAATCTTCCGCCGCCCTGACGGCAGCCCGATCCATCATTTCCAGGCCGGCCGGCAATAATCCCGAAGCGATAATTGCCGCCACCGCATTACCGGCCCGTTCGATTTGATCGAAGGCGGCAAGCAGCACTTGCGCCCGCTCCGGCAACGGCAGCAATTTGACGCTGATTTCGACGATCAAGGCCAACATGCCCTCCGAACCGGCCATCAGAGCCAGCAGGTCGTAACCGGGACTATCCAAACTATGATTGCCGATTGTAACCAACTCACCGTCCATCGTGACGGCCTGCACCCGCAAGATGTTGTGTGTGGTCAGGCCGTATTTCAGGCAATGCACGCCGCCCGAATTTTCCGCGACATTGCCGCCTATTGAACAGGCAATTTGCGAGGACGGGTCCGGCGCGTAATAAAGCCCGTAGCGGGCGGCCGCTTGCGATATCGCGAGATTTCTAACGCCCGGCTGCACCCTGGCCAGCCGATTGGCCGCGTCGATTTCCAAAATGCGGTTAAACCGGGCCAAACTTAACAACACGCCGTTATCCAAAGGCACGGCGCCTCCGGCCAATCCGGTACCCGCTCCCCGCGCCACGACCGGCACGCCATGTTCGCAGCAAAGACGCAGCAATCGTTGTATCTGTTCGACGCTTTCCGGCAGAACCACCAGCCAAGGCAAACATTGATAGGCGGATAAGGCATCGCACTCGAATGCGCGCAGTTGTTCTTCCTCGGACAGAATGGCCGATGCCGGCAGAAACTCCCGCAACATTCTTATAAATGTTCGTTTATCTACTTTATGATGTATTTTTTCCGAACTATGCGGCTGGATGGTAGGCATCGCGAATTATCGAAGTAAAAGACCCGTTAATCGCGCCGCAATTGATAAACGAAATCGCGCCGATCGAGTCCTGGAAGTTTCACCGGCGTCAACGGGCCATTAGAGGCGAGCGCTTCGGCAAGATGCCCGGCATCGCCTTCGTAGCGAATTTGATAAATATTGACGTCATCCTCCACGTTTACCCATGTAACCGATTTGATGAGTGTTATAGAGTCCAGATAGGCGCTGATACGGTTTCTGTCATCCGTCGTCTTAATGCCCTTGATCTTGACGACAGCCAAACCTTTGTCCGCATTTTCCGGTTTCACTCCGTAGTATTCGGAAAGCGTATCGTAGACACCTTGCATGCCGTTTAGCACCGCATCGCCGAGCGCGAGGCATCCCCCCGCCCATTGCCGGATACTCGAGTTGAAGAAATGCGTCCATTCCGCGCGCCAACAGCCGCTCCGTTCGACAAGATGTCCCGCCAGAACGGAAACGGTGCCGTAGCGGGCAGATGCCGCCTGCAGTTGCGTTGAATCGCTGCTTAAGACTTCGCTCACCGCGATCCGGCGTTGTTCGTCGAGATCCAGAATCGGAAAAATAAGCGGCAGGCCTTTTAGGCGCGCTGCCCTGGTCAAGACATTTTCCAATTCCGGCATGGCATCGGCATCGTAAAAGCGGCGTTTGCCTCTCCGTTCCACCACCAGCCACGTCAACGTTTCCGGGCGGATTTCGCTCCAGATACCGATATCTCCCGAGCGCAACAATTCAAGTAGCTGCGTTTCGTTAAATTCAACCCGCATCAAGCGCGATCTGCCGTCATCGTGCCATCCATTTGAAATCATCGCATACTGATACTGCCGTACGTAATTTTCGGCCCCGGCCAATGCCGATTCGACCACTCCCGACTGCTTCGCGCGTTCGCCGGCAACGACGCGGCTCAAAACGATTCGCATTGCATCTTGAATCGCCTGTTTGCGATCGCTGGCGGAAAGACTTCGGACCGACACTTCCGTTTCAAACAATCCTTCAACGTCTGCCGCCTCTACAGGAAGTAGATGCAAAAAAATCCACAGCAATAATGCAGCCCTTAACATGTCAATTTATTCTCCGACGATACAAGACTCGACTCCCAGACAAAGCGAATTTTTTACGAGCGGCTATTATAATCTTGGCTATGAACTTACCACAGGTTGATCCGGCAATGCTTTCAATATTCGGCGTAAATACCTCACCGAGACTCTTGGTAATAGAGTACCTACAGTAAACGACCCCTAATTACGGCCAGTTTCGATGTATTTATAACCATTTGTATAATTTCGCCCGAACGCTTTTACTGTTGGACATCCCAAGACCCATCAACGGTAAGGCGAGAAGGGTTTACATCCCTCTACCCTCACCATCTTGCTTTGTCTAAATCTATAGTACAATAGCGGTTATTTTCTCTTTTACTTTAGCTAGAGTGCCGGACATTGAACGAACGAAATCAAGAAAGCCTGAATTATAAGAGTGCCGGGGTCGATATTGAAGCCGGCAATGCGTTGGTCGAGCGTATCAAACCGATTGCCGCAAAAACACGGACGGCCGGCGTCATGGCGGGGTTGGGCGGTTTCGGGTCGATGTTCGAACTCCCTCTGGACCGCTTCCGCCAGCCGATTCTGGTTTCCGGCACCGACGGCGTCGGCACCAAACTGAAACTGGCGCTGGAATTGGGCATTCACAATACGGTCGGCATCGACCTGGTGGCAATGTGCGTCAACGATATTATCGTTCAAGGCGCAGAACCTTTGTTTTTTCTGGATTATTTTGCGACCGGCAAGCTCGACGTCGATACCGCGGCTGCAGTCGTCGAAGGGATCGGCAAAGGTTGCGAACAAGCCGGAGCCGCTCTGGTCGGCGGAGAAACGGCGGAAATGCCGGGCATGTATGCCGCGGGGGATTACGACCTCGCCGGCTTTTGCGTCGGCATCGTCGAAAAATCGGACATCCTGGACGGCAGCAAGGTGAAAGCGGGAGATAAACTCATCGGGTTGGCCTCGTCGGGACCGCATTCCAACGGCTATTCACTGATTCGTAAGATCGTCGAAACGAGCAATGCTTCCTTACAAGACGATTTCAACGGCAAATCCTTGGGAGAAACACTGCTGGAACCGACCCGTATTTATGTAAAACCCCTGCTGGAATTGCTGAAACGTCTGCCCGTTCATGCCTTGGCCCATATCACCGGCGGCGGCATTACCGAAAACCTGCCCAGAGTTTTGCCGGAAGGCCTCGGCGCGCATATCGACTTATCCGGCTGGGAACTTCCCGAAGTTTTCAGATGGTTGCAGCAGCAAGGCAATATCGCTCAAGCGGACATGTTGACCACATTTAACTGCGGCATCGGCATGATCGTCTGCGTGGCAAAGGAAAATGCGGAGCAAGCCATCGCCATCCTGAACGACATGGGCGAAAAAGCTTTCGAATTGGGGGAGATCGTGCCGATCGCCAGTCAACCTATCGTCAACTACCGCGGGACTTTGGCTGATTGATTAACTCTGTTTTAAAGTTAGATAGACAACTCGGAGAGTTAAGTAAAAGATTTATTATGCGGCATTATCTAACAATTGATCGGAACGTTGGAGATCTGAATACAATCGGTAACCATTTTTAAATTCTTCTTTCAACCACGGGTTAGATAATACATTGCTTACATCCAACTTAAATGGATATCTTTCCCCACGATGATTACACGCATCTCCAACTTTTGTTAAATGCAATCCACCTGCGCTTAGGACTCGAGCTAAAGCCTTTGTACATAGAAAGTACCATTTGTCAACATTGCGTTGACTGCTGTAGATGCTTGCAGCCCTTATTAAACCCCAGATCAAACTTCGCTGGATTCGTCTTCGATCAAACAATTCTGTTACGTTTTTCTTAGAATTTTCTAAGTCATTGTTACAGATACCTAAAGGAGGCTCGATATCTGATTTTCTTTTTCTTATGTTTTCTATCAAACACAACCGAGAAATTTCAATGTGCCGATTACAATTGTCCCATGGGTCAATTTTACACAATTCCTTTAGTGGCAGTGACCCATCTTGCTGAAAAACCAATCGCATCGCCCCAATCCACTGTTTTGACTCCCTGTGCCTAACCAGGAAATGCACAGCATGGTCATCCCACTTATCAATCTCCTGCTCAGGTGTAGAACAATTCGTTCCTTCATATCCCATCTCCTCACAATAAACCTTGTACCGCAACTTGAAATGTTCTTTCTTTCCTTCAGGTGTGTCGGCCAAATAAACATCAAAATAATCGTCAAACATAACGTTTACCATTGAAAATCAAGGAAGTAGGTGGGATTCTGAATGATCTCAAACAGAATTAAATTTCTTGAACGATTGCATTGACAGTAATTAGACCAAGGCAAGATTAAAGTAATCTTAATTGTCAAAAAGCAACTAAAAGAAAGGAGAAAGAATCAGCACCTCCAAACCACTAGAATTATGATATGGGCTTTTTATTTTAGGAAAATAGTCTACCTTTAAACTAAACTTAAGCTACGAAGTGTTCAATTCCAAGGCCTAACAAATTCCTAACTCACCGCCCCTGGCGGCGATACTTTAGCGTTAGAAACGTTCCATACAACCCTGAACAATTGGTATGACGGCTGTAGGAGAAAGAAGTGTACTAGATGGCAATGTCAAAAGATTCTCCTTTATTTAAATAAAAACAAATTATTACATTGTTACCAACTATAATCAGGCACCTCCAGCCTGATTTATAAAAAATGTAGATTAATTGTATGAAAGCACATGAAGCCAGCTCAACTGCAGAAAGCATGGTTGCTTATAGACTTACTGAAAGTATAAAGTCAGAAAATGAAAGAATTTGTAATGATCCATATGCAAAGTTTTTTATTAGTTCCCATTTAACTGTTTTAGGAAAGATATATTTACCTCATAAAATAGCATTGTGGCTTCATGAAAAAATTCTTCCCGGTTTCTATAACTCTATAATTGCAAGAGTTAGATTTATTGATGACTATACACAAGAATGTATTAATAATAATATTCAGCAAATAGTATTACTCGGAGCTGGATACGATACTCGCGCATACAGGCTTTCAAAAAACGATGATGCAATTCAATTTATTGAGGTAGATCATCCAGCCACCCAAAAGCAAAAAAAAGAAAAACTTATCAGTATATTTGGTAAATTACCTACTCATGTAACATTTGTACCTATTGATTTTAGTAAAGAATCATTTGAACGTTTATTAGAGTCTGAGTTTAACCCAAAATTAAAAACATTGTTTATATGGGAAGGGGTTAGCATGTATCTAACGAAACAAGACGTAGATAAAACTCTAACATTTATTAAAAACCATTCGGGCATAGGAAGTTCGGTCATTTTCGATTACTTTTCTTCTTCTGTCCCTGATGGAACATGTAAGTTAATTGAAGCTAAACGCATAAAGTGGGCCGTTGAAAAAACCGGAGAACCATTTAAGTTTGGAATGGGAAAAGAAGAAATGGCATATTTTCTTAATGACAAAGGATTTCAGATATTAAAAAATATTGGTTCAAAAGAAGTAAAGACTCAATATTTTAAAGGAAAAAACAAAGACAAATATATTACACCGATTCTTTCATTCGTAATAGCAAAAAAAGAATAAATTAAGAAAAAGCTTATAATAATTAACCAATAACAGATTACACCCACAAGAAAATAAAAAGTATCTTAATGATAAAAAAAAACTCGACACCCGGCTATCAATACTTTATAGCAGACTTATTAAATTTAATAATTGAGATTGCTATTTATTTTTTAAGCCTCATCATTCCAGCGCATATTATTATACTTAGCAATAAATCCTCAATTTATAATTTAGTATTCATAACAATTTTATGCTGGATTTTAGCATCATTAATATTTTCCTTTTGCTTGATATTTATAAAAAAAATATTTATCGGAAAAATAAAGCCTGGTAGATATTTGCTTACAAACCGAAAATCATATAGTTGGATGTTTGCAGAAAGGCTTCCAAAAATGATGGTTCGAAGCCCTTTTCGGGGAATAATAACAGAAAACTCATTATTTCGTTATTTATACTATCGGGGTATGGGGGCGAAAATTGATACAACTTTTTTAATTGGTCCAAGAACTATTATTACAGAACCGTGGTCTTTTCAAGCAGGCAAAAACGTACTGATTGGAGCAGACACAGTAATATCAGGACATAAAGTTGAAAATAATATTGTTACTTTAGAGGATGTATCAATAGGAGACAATGTCTTAATAGGGACGCGCACGACTATTTTACCTGGAGTTAAAATTGGGAATAACGTAAAGATTGGCGCTAATTCTGTTATTTTACCAGGAACCATAATCCCTGATGGCGAAACATGGTCTGGAAATCCGGCAAAAAAAATTGATATATTTTCATTTAGATCAGAATAACCCTTAAACATCTATCTAGTAAATATGAAATCTTTTCAGTAAACTGAAAATATACTTACAAAATACCTTACTAAAAAAAGCTATATTAAGGACTATTAATGAATCTTTCTGAATTCTTTTTCACAAGAGCCTTAAATCAGCCTGACCATCCCGCATTAATTGGGCCGAACCACAATGATTACTTAACATATTCTGAATTAAAAGAAAAAATTATAAAAACGGCTGATTTTATTAAAGACTTAGGTATAAAAGAAAACGATACTATTGCTCTGCATTTTCCAAGCGGAAAAGATTATATTGTATATACCTATGCAATCTGGCGATGCAACGCAAGTGTCGTACCTATCTCGATGGAACTTACAACTCAGGAAAAGGAATTAGTATATAAAGAAATTTGCATTACTCACGTTATTTCCAACTCCGAAACCCTTTCTTTTATTCCTCAATCTAAGTTATTAAAAAAAGAAAACATAGATAATAATGCTTATCTGTTATCAGTCATACCTTCTAAAACCCACCCAAAAGAGTTTTTAGATATTAACCCTGCCTTTTTACGTTTTAGCTCGGGCACAACTGGAGCATCAAAGGGTATTATCTTATCACATGAAACCGTATATGAAAGAATTAATGCGGCAAATAAAGTTCTTAGAATCAATTCTGAAGATCGCATTATGTGGCTACTTTCAATGTCTTATCATTTTACTGTAACCATTGTTGCCTATTTGACCTTTGGCGCCACAATTTTATTAAGCAAGAATCACTTTGCTAAAACCATTATCCAAACGATAAATAACAACAAAGCCACCATTATTTATGGATCTCCCGTACATTATGACCTTCTTGCTCATGATGCGAGCAACGAACAAATTAGTAGTTTACGTTTAGCTATTTCAACTGCCGCATATCTTCGCAATGATATTGCGGAAGCTTTTTATGAACGCTTCAAACTTCCTTTAAACGAAGCTTATGGAATTATCGAAATCGGACTTCCTTGTATTAATTACGATGCTCCTATATCGAAAAAAGGGTCTGTTGGTCGCATACTACCCGACTATGATATTTTTCTTAAAGATATAGGACTTGGAGAAGATTTACGCTTAATACATGTTAATGGTAAAGGAATACTCGATGCCTATTACAATCCTTGGAAGCCGCGTAATGAAATTATGACTGATGGGTGGTTCTCTACCGGAGATTTAGGCTATTTGGATGTTGATGGTTATCTTTTCATACAAGGACGTTCCAAAGAAATAATTAACACTGGTGGAATGAAGTTTTTTCCACAAGAAATCGAAACTTTATTAGAAGTACATTCTAAAGTGAAAGAAGCTTGCGTATATGCTCATCGTGACGACCGTATGGGTGAAATACCCCATTGCGATATCGTCGTTTCTGACTCTGACATAACTGAAGCAGAGCTGAAAAACTATTGTGCTAAGCATGTTTCTGCTTATAAAGTTCCTGAAAAATTTAACTTTGTTTCTGAATTGGTCAGAACTGCTAGTGGAAAACTTATAAGACAAGAATCTA
>JBNLEI010000135.1:0-1731 GCA_050304855.1 Methylococcaceae bacterium | reverse complement strand
AGCATTAAACATCCCGAGCAAGAATAGACATTAAACAATGAATCCAGTTTTAATAATCAGTTTACTGGTAACGTTGTTTGTATAATTTTCAATAGTTATTCTATTAAGGAACCTCTGAAAAACTGCCGTTTTGAGTACCTGTAATTTCGAAAGCGGGTCAAAAAAATTCAGTAATCGCCCGTTTTTTCATCAAAACAGCCAGTATTTCTTAAAAACCAGCCCTTTTCCGGGCCTAAATTTCAGACGCAATCAGGCATCGACGTTCATACGCATCACCGCGAAGCACGTTAGCAATCGCGCTCAAAAAGGTTAATCGGGCGGCGTTTTTGGCTAAACCGCGATAACGATTCTTGGCGTAACCAAAGCGGATTTTAATGTCTCGAAACACGTGCTCGACCTTGGCTCGGCGGCTTGCGAGTTCTCTGGCGGCCTCACGCAGTTCTCTGGCCTCCGCGCTCTCGTTTTGGGTTAACTTGGCCAACTTGCCCGGCCGCATCGCAATGACGCAGGCCGGTGGATTTTCGGTCGGCATCTCGGGGCGCTTTTCCAAGCCTTGATAACCGGCGTCGCCGTGCACGAATTGCTCTTCACCATGCAGCAAGGCGGCGGCTTCTGCCACGTCGCTCACGTTCCCTGCGGTGACTTTGAGCGTATGCACCAAGCCGGTTTCGCTATCGACGCCGATGTGAAATTTGCTGCCGAAAAACCATTGATTACCCTTTTTGCTGGAATGCATTTCGGGGTCACGTGACTGGCTTTTGTTTTTGGTCGAGGTCGGAGCGGCAATCAGGCTGGCATCGACGATAGTGCCGGCTCTTAAAAACAGCCCGCGTTCACTTAGCGTTTGGTTGATGGCTTGGAAGATTTGCTCGGTCAAGCCGTTCTGTTCCAGCAAATGCCGAAACTGCAAAATCGTGCTTTCATCCGGCACGGCTTCCAGTCGAATACCGCAAAAGCACCGCAGCGATTCAATTTCATACAACGCGTCTTCCATGCCGGGATCGGAATAGTTGTAGACAATCTGTGCCACGTGCACATGCAGCATGGCATTCAAGCCAAACGGCTTGCGGCCGCGCCCTTTGCCGGATGCATAATGCGGTTCAATCACCGCTCGCATGACTGACCACGGCAATAGGTCTTCGAGTTGGTTCAGAAACTTTTCGCGTCGTGTGAGTTTGCCTTTGTTGGCGTATTCGACATCGGCAAAACTGAGTTGTTGATAGTGTTCCATGCGCGTCATCTCGAAAACGGGGCTGTTGCTGAATTATATCGCTCGCGGGTAATTAATCAGAGGTTCCTTAACTCAACAAGAAATGAAAAAGTTAACTGAAACGCTGGATATGCTTCGCAACTCTCAAACCCAATAATTCATGATTTCCAGTTTTTCTAAGCAGGTTACATTGCCCTACTCAGCCGAACAAATGTTCGAGTTGGTAAACGATGTTCGCGAGTATGCAACTTTTATCGATATATGTCGTGAATCTATAGTGCACGAAGAACAGGAACATCAATTAACGGCCACTATCAAGATCGCCATGGGGAAATTAAGCTTTGAATTTGCCACAGCCAATACCATGGTTAAAGGGCGTTCTATTTGTATGAATCTGGTCAGCGGACCCTTCAAGTCGCTGAAAGGCACCTGGCGTTTCACTCCCCTAGCAAATCAACGGTGTATTACATCGCTACAGTTTGACTTCGAATTTTCCAATAGATTACTGAGCATGGCTTCAG
>JBNLEI010000134.1:0-31474 GCA_050304855.1 Methylococcaceae bacterium | reverse complement strand
CATTTCTCCAATTTTTTTTCCACTTCCAGGACGGTCTTTCCCGGCGCGAGGCGAGTGCGGTTCGATACTCTGAAGATATGCGTATCGACGGCAATAGTGGGATGATTAAAGGCGGTGTTCAAAATTACGTTGGCGGTTTTTCTGCCGACACCGGCCAACGCTTCTAGGGCTTCCCTGTTCTGAGGAACTTCGCCGCCATGCTCATCGATCAGAGTCCGGCATAGTTTGATGATGTTGGCAGCTTTACCATTATACAGGCCGATGGTTTTAACGTATTCTTTCAACCCTTCTTCACCGAGCTCTAAAATCGCTTGCGGCGTGTTGGCGACCGGGAACAGTTTGGCGGTAGCTTTGTTGACGCCTTTGTCGGTCGCTTGGGCGGACAAGACGACGGCAATTAGTAGTTCAAACGGTGAGTTGTACTCCAGCTCGGTTGTGGGCTCGGGGATGGCTTCAGCCAACCGGTCGAAAATAGCCCGTCGTTTTTCTTTGTTCATGCCAAGTCGTGTTTTTGGAGTTTATAGATATTGACTGTAAAGAGGTCTAAATCAAGCCAGCATGTCTTTTAAATGAGCTAAGCTGGCTTTGCCGCGTTCCTTGACCAGTTCCGGATCCAGTTCTTTTTTATGACGCCATTCCAAGTCTTCTTCCGGTAATTCGTTTAAAAAACGGCTGGGGTTGCATTCATTCATTTCGCCGTAACGTTTGCGATGCGAGCAATAACTGAAAGTACAGGTTTTTTGCGCTCGGGTGATACCGACATAAGCCAGGCGCCGTTCTTCCTCAATGTTGTCGGTCTCGATACTGGTTTGGTGCGGCAACAAGTTTTCTTCCATGCCGATTAAAAAAACATGGGGAAACTCAAGCCCTTTAGATGCATGCAGCGTCATCAGGCTGACTTGGTCTCCGGCCTCCTGCTCCTGGTTGCGCTCCAGGATATCCATCAACATAATCTTACTGATGACTTCAGCTAGCGATTTTTCTTCGCTTTGTTCATGATCGGCAATGCGTTTCAACCAGTCGATCAGTTCGTAGACATTAGCGATTTTACGCTCTGCCGAAGCCAAGGATTTGCTGTTTTCATGAAGCCATTGTTCATAATTGATCTGTTGGATGACTTCGTTGATGACCACGAACGTGTCTTCGCGTTCCAGCTTCTCGGCTGTTTCGCTAACCCAGCGGCAAAATTTACCGAGTCGCTGTACGGATTTTTCCGGCAATCGTTGCTGTAAACCCAATTCGGAACAGGCGGCGAATAGGCTGATATGGCGATCATTGGCGTAGTCCCCCAGTTTTTCCAGCGTATTCGGACCGATTTCGCGGCGTGGGGTATTGATGATGCGCAAAAATGCGGCGTCATCGTCGTAGTTGACGAACAGGCGTAAATAAGCAAGAACATCCTTGATTTCAGAATAGGCAAAAAACGAGGTGCTGCCGCTGATAAAATACGGAACGTTATTTTCCCGCAAGCCGCGTTCGAACAAACGCGATTGATGATTGCCGCGATACAGGATCGCATAATCGGAATAGCGGCCGCCGTGGCGGAACTTATGATGGATGATTTCTGAGACAATCTGTTTAGCCTCGGCCATTTCGTTTTTATGGCTTAATACTCTTAACGGTTCGCCAAACCCCAGATTGCTCCATAATTTTTTTTCGAATACGTGCGGGTTGTTGGCTATCAAATGATTGGCTACTTTCAGAATACGACCTGCGGAACGGTAATTTTGCTCCAGCTTGATGACCAGCAGGCGATTGTAGTCTTTCTGCAATTGCGCCAGATTTTCCGGTTGCGCACCGCGCCAGGCATAGATCGACTGATCGTCGTCACCGACTACGGTAAATCGGCCAAGATTGCCTGCCAGCAGGCGAACAAGCTGATATTGGGTGATATTGGTGTCTTGATATTCGTCAACCAAAAGGTAACGGATTCGGTTTTGCCATTTTTCTAGGGCGTCTGGTTGTTCACGGAACAGTAAAACAGGCAGCAGGATCAGATCATCAAAATCGACCGCATTGTAAGCTTTGAGGCTTCGGTTATATTCGACATAAAGGCGGGCGGCGGCCTGTGTCGTTTCGTGAGCGCCGCTCAATGCCTGTTCCGGCGTGACGAAAGCATTTTTCCATTGGCCGATTTGCCAATTATAGTTATCGACTGCATCAATGTCGCAATCCTTCATTCCATGACTGATCAGATTACGCAGCAGGCTTAATTTATCCTGCTCGTCAAACAGCGTTATTCCGGCTTTATAGCCTAAGGTTTTATGTTCCCTACGTAAAATATCCAGTCCTAGCGAATGGAAGGTGGAAACGCGCAAACCCCGGCTTTGTGCGCCGTCCAATAAACGGGAAACGCGTTCTTTCATTTCCCGGGCTGCTTTGTTGGTGAAAGTGACTGCGGCAATATGCCGAGCGGGGATCCCCTGTTTGACCAGATAAGCGATTTTTTCGGTGATTACACGGGTTTTTCCGCTGCCGGCGCCCGCTAGCACTAATAACGGGCGGTCGATGATTTTAACAGCTTCGAGCTGTTGAGGATTTAACTTCGCCATGATTAATGTGCACGATCCAATTTGCGGTAACCGATGGCTTCACTGACATGCGGAAGTTCGATGTGTTCGCTGCCGGCCAGATCGGCAATCGTTCTGGCCAGTTTCAGAATGCGATGATAAGCACGGTGCGACAGGCCGAATTTTTCCATAGCCTGTTCCAGTAGACGGTGACTTTGTTCGGACACCGTGCAAAACTTTTTCACTTCGGATGCCGATAACTGTGCGTTCGCCTTACCACAACGGGCCAAAGCCGTATTTCGCGCAAACACTACGCGTTGTTTGATATCGGCACTGCTTTCCTCGCCATCGGTGGAACCTTTGCGCAACACATCTAGTGATAGGCGGGGTACTTCCAGATGCATGTCGATACGATCCAATAACGGTCCGGAAATTTTTGCTCGATAACGGTTGACTTGTTCCGAAGTGCAATGGCAGCGGCCGGATGAATCTCCCAGATAGCCGCACGGGCATGGATTCATTGCCGCAATCAGTTGAAAACGGGCGGGAAAATCGGCCTGTCGGTTAGCGCGGGAAATTGTGATATGGCCGGTTTCCAGCGGTTCTCTGAGTACTTCCAAAACCTTGCGGTCGAACTCCGGGAGTTCGTCCAGAAAAAGTGTGCCGTTGTGGGCGAGTGAAATTTCACCGGGCTTGGGGTTAGTGCCTCCACCGACCAAAGCGGCGGCCGAAGCGGTATGGTGAGGTGCTCGGAATGGCGGTCTGCGCCAATTGGCAAGATCTAAACCTTGATCGCTGATCGATGCGATGGCTGCTGTTTCTTGCGCTTGCTGTTCACTGAGATCGGGCAGGATGGTTGGCATCCGGGAAGCCAGCATGGATTTGCCGGTGCCTGGCGGACCCAACATAATTAAATTATGAGAACCGGCTGCGGCAATTTCGAATGCCCGTTTGACGTGAAACTGACCGTGAACGTCGGCGAAGTCCAATTGATGCTTCTGCGGCGGAAAATCGGTGCCGGAAATCGTTATATTAATTGCTTTTTGACCGCTCAAATGAGCGCAGATTTCCAACAAACTAGCGGCTGGAATCAGTTCGGCATTTTTTACCAGGGCGGCTTCGGATAAATTATCCTGGGGTAAAATGAGCTGCCTTTCGGCATTACGACTATTGATGGCGACGGGTAATGTGCCGCTGATCGGGCGAAGCTCTCCGCCCAAAGACAGTTCTCCTACACATTCGCAGTGATTAAGCTGATCTTTGGGGATCTGCCCTGAAGCAGCCAGAATTCCGAGGGCGATGGCCAGATCAAAGCGGCCGCCTTCCTTGGGCAGATCCGCGGGAGCCAAGTTGATCGTGATGCGTTGAACCGGAAATTCAAAATGCGAATTTAAAATTGCGCCCCGCACCCGGTCTTTGCTTTCTTTTACGGCCGTTTCCGGTAAACCGACGATGTTTAGCGACGGCAGGCCATTGCTGACATGGACTTCGACCGTTACCAGGGGGGCGTCAATACCTGAACGTCCCCGGCTATAAACCGTGGCTAACGACATGATTAAAGTTCAGTAAAACGGTCCTGGTTTAATGTTGAATGCGTTTCTAAGGGTTATCGCTACTATTCAAAAGCTGTTGTTCCATTTCGGCAACGCGTTTTTCCAAATCTTCCAGTTTCGTACGTGTTTTTGCCAAAACGGCCTTTTGCACTTCGAATTCTTCCCGACTCACCAGGTCGAACTTGCTTAAAGCACTTTGCAAAATGGCGTGAAAGTTCTTTTCCAGGTCCTCTTTCAGATGACTGAATCCCGGCGGTATAGCTGCCGATAAACGGCTGGCGATGTCATCAATGGCTTTCGAATCAAACATAGTTATCTCTTAAGTAGGTGGTTAATCGTTTTATGTCGGAAGATGTTCCCGACATAACTTTTCGGTGTCGGCTTGTTCCAGTGGTAATTGGGTCAGTTCGCAGTGGTAATGATAGTCTCTTTCACCGAAGTAACTGCATGTACGACACAGACCGAAAGTTTTCGAGCTGTTGGCTTGTTGCAACGCGGTCAAGGTTGCATTCAATGCCGCTCCGAGGGTATCGAATTGTTGCGAGGCGATCTGTCGTTCGGCCTGAGTAAAAATATCCAGCGGTTTTAAACTGTCGATCAATTCCCTCCCGGTTTCCGTCAGAGCTAGATGCACTACGCGCCGGTCCTCGGGATCGGGGAGCTTAACAATATATTGTTTGCGCTCCAGCACCTGGATCGACTGCGATACCGTTCCTTTGGTCGACCCCAGATATTCGGTCACTGCCGCCGGCGTGTCGCTATGCCGGTTACATTTTGCCAAGTATTCCAATACTTGACCATGGACCGGTTGCAAACCGACAGCGGCGTATTTTTTTCTTTCTTCGGAACGCAATAGAGTACTAATGCGTTCGATTAATTTAAAGGTATTTAACTCGTGCATCGCGGAATTTTAGCATATGTCGTGCCAAACCCCAGCAATATAGGCCGTTTATTTTTGCGGCATCGCTTTTTTAAAAAACTCCGGTTGCGCCAGGCTGGCTTTATGTATATCGCTGTTATAATAAACGGTCTCGAAAGTTTTATTTGCTGCATCTATTTCGCGGAACGCGGATATATCCGATTTGCCGGCGACGGTGGCACTCCACCAACCTGACGGGTAAACGCACTGCGGAAAAAACAGTGTTTGCAAATGGTTGAGCCCGGCCGAACTCATCGCGTGGCGCATTTCGCCCAGCAATTTTAGATGGTATAACGCCGATTCGCTTTGTTGAATCACCATGCCGTTTTCCGTCAAACAATTGTAACAGTCACGGTAAAAGGCCGCGCTGAAAAGCCCTTCAGCCGGGCCTACCGGATCGGTGCTGTCGACGATAATAATATCGACACTATTCGGTTCGGCGTCTTTGACCCATTTGATGCCGTCAATGAACTTTAATTGAGCTCGCGGATCGTCATTGGATTCGCAGAGTTCGGGAAAATAGATCTCCGAAAGACGAGTGACCCGTTCGTCGATATCGATTTGAACGACTTCTTCGACACCGGGATGTTTCAGAACTTCTTTCAGCGTACCGCAGTCGCCGCCGCCGATGATCCACACTTTTTTCGGATTGGGGTGAGTGAACAGAACCGGATGACTCATCATTTCATGGTAGAAAAAATTATCGCGGCTGGTTAACATGACGCATCCGTCGATGACCATCAGATTGCCGAAGTTTTCCGTTTCATAGATTTCCAGGAACTGAAAGTCGGACTGCTCTTCGTGGAGTTTTTGTTTAATTTTAAGCGAAAACGCTGAGCCGTCCGCAGTCCATTGTTCGGTAAACCATTGTGAAGTTTCAAGCATTGTCAGTTCCTGATAATGATAAAAAGAATGGCAATATTATATTCAATTTCTTGGTAAATTATCAGACTCCGATTTCCAGCTCTGTGCGGTATTCAACAAGCAGTCGACTAATCCTTCACGGCAGTTGAAGGAACATTTAATTCATGGACTGGTTTCTTCTTCCGTATGGCATGACTAAAGCGCCTAGGCCAAGAATGAACAAAGCCAGTATATTAGGTTCAGGGATGCTCAATGGATTCGAAGCGGAGTCGACATTGAGGATATGAAATTCCCAAAAAGAAGTACGATTGTCGTCAAAACCCGAAACGCCGCAGAACTCTCCGTTTGAGCACCCGAAAGCGGCAGAAAAATTAGGGTCGCTATCATAGGTGAATCCGTCGGCGAGCGCAGTGCTATTGGAAAAATTATCGAACATGGAAATACTGGCAATATAATCACCTGATGTCAGGAATAAATCAAAAAAACTATCCCAGACGTCAAAGTCGTAAAATACGCCGTTTGAAAGTTGGCTGCCAATTAAACCGCCGTCGTCTTGCTCGGCGACTAGGTTGCCGCTATCGTCCCAAATTGCGAGTACGGGGTCCAGCCCGCCATCGTCCCATGAGGAAGAAAAAATAGTCACATCACTATCAACGCCTACCGTGAAATTTAATAAAACAACATCGTTGTCTTGGGTGAAATGACCGCTGAAATCGAAATCGGCAGCTATCGATGGTGTTGTCGCTCCTGATAAGACTAAATAGAGCATGACAGAAATTACAGAAATAAGTGGTTTATTAATATTCATGACCTCTTCCTTCAGATAATGCTGGATACTGAATAGGTTTTTGCAAGCTTTTATTAAAATTTAGTACATTTATTATTAATAACAACCAATAAATATCAATTGTTTAATATTTAAATAGTTTGAAAATACGATTTATTGAGGGTTATTAATAACGCTTTGACACAAACAAAATGAGAGAAATTCCTTAATAAAGGAATTTTAATAGATGCACAGGTTAATTGGAATGCATTGTTGAATCGGGGGCCTATGTTCTCGTTTGCCTTTTGTTTCACTAGTTCCCAAAGTTACTAGACTATGTTGACAATTAACTAACGTCGAGGCCTGAAGTATATTAAAATTCTTTGTAAATTGGCCTATTTCAGGAAGACAGAGAGTGAGTTCAAAAAATTGGTCTGTTGAGCAGTCGGCTCAACTATACGCCGTGTCGCATTGGGGGAAAGATTATTTTTTCATTAACGACAAAGGCCGTCTTTGCGTAAAGCCCAGAGTCGATTTCGAAGCATCGGTCGATTTATTCGAGATTGCATCTTCCTTGCAGGATAAAAAGCTATCTTTTCCGGTCTTGTTACGTTTCCCCGATATTCTGCGCGATAGGATTCGCAAGCTGCAAAAAGCGTTCGAGTTAAGTTGTAGCTATCATGATTATCAGGGTGGTTATACCCCGGTCTACCCGATCAAAGTCAATCAGCAAGGAACGGTGGTTGAAAATATTGTGTCGGCGAATAATATTGGTTTGGAAGCGGGGAGCAAACCGGAACTGCTGGCCATTCTGGGGATGTCTCCTCATGGCGGCGTAATAGTTTGTAACGGATACAAAGATCGTAACTATATCCGTATGGCGCTCATCGGACGGCAAATGGGACAAACGGTTTATATTGTGATCGAAAAACCGTCGGAGCTGGAGCTGATATTCGAAGAGGCCGAAAGATTGCAAGTTAAACCTCAACTGGGTATACGTGTCAGGTTGTCAACCATCAGCGCTGGCAAATGGCAAAACAGCGGGGGAGAAAAATCCAAATTCGGCTTGCATGCAAATGAATTGTTGCAATTAGTCGATCGATTACGACAGGCGGAAATGTTGGATTGCCTGCAATTGATGCACTTTCATATGGGCTCCCAAATCGCCAATATCAACGATATCAAGCTGGCTCTAAAAGAGGCGAGTCAATTTTTTCTGCAATTGAAAAAACTGGGCGCCAATATCACGACGGTGGATGCGGGCGGGGGGCTGGGCGTGGACTATGACGGTAGCGCCTCCAGGCGGGACTGCTCGATCAACTATAGCCTGAACGAATACGCCGAAAATATTGTTAAAAGTTTTGCCGAAGTTTGTGATGCGCATGATTTGAAGCATCCGGACATTATCACCGAGTCGGGGCGAGCGATTACCGCTCATCATGCCGTATTGATCACCAATGTAACAGAAGTGGAATCGGTATCCGCAGATGCATTGGATGATGAAGAACAGTCTTTATACGAGCGTAACATCGTCGAGACTTACCATAACTTACAATTCGATATCGCTGAGGCGAGGGCCTTATTTGTTCGGGGCGATTTAAGTTTACTGGAATTGGCTGAGGCGGAGAGAATTTATATTAATGCGTGTCATGACATCCGTAAGCGGTTGGATCCCGATAACCACAGCCAGCGTGAAATTCTGTTGGAACTGGAAGAAAAACTGGCCGATAAAGTATTTTGTAACTTCTCGTTATTTCAGTCTATGCCGGATATTTGGGGGATCGATCAGATTTTTCCTATCATGCCGATTCACCGGCTGGACGAAGAACCCAAACGTCGCGCCGTGATTCAGGACCTGACTTGCGATTCGGACGGCCGCATCGATCAATATGTTGATCGGCAAAATATCGAAAACACGTTGCCGATTCATGCGATTCTTCCGGGCCAAACCTATTTGATCGGTTTTTTTATGATTGGAGCCTATCAGGAGATTCTGGGCGATATGCACAACCTGTTTGGCGACACTCATTCGCTGAATATCGAATTGGATGAAAAAGGCTACCACATTAGCGATTTTCTGGAAGGCGAACATGTGAGCGATTTATTCGATTATGTGCACATCAATATCGACACGTTGAAGTCCACTTACTACCAGAAACTGCAACAGAGTTACCTGAACAATGAGCAGCGTGAATATTATCTGCAAGAATTGAATGTCGGTTTGAAGGCCTATACCTATCTGGAGAAATAACATGAAAGCGGGATTCATCGGATTAGGAGCAATGGGATTGGGTATGGCTCGCAACGTCGCGAAGGCCGGCTTATTGACTGCCGTGTTTAACCGGACCGGAGAGAAGGCGGAGCAATTAGCGGAGGAACTGGGAGTGAGTGCTTGTCGGACTCCGGCTTCGTTGGCTGCTATGGTCGACGTCGTTTTGATTTGCGTTTCCGCCGACAAGGACGTATTGGAAATGGTCGATGCGATAGCGGACGGAATAGAGCCGGGAGCTGTGGTGGTCGATATGTCGACGGTCAGTATCGAAACTGCCAAACAGGCCTCGGCGGTTTTGGAGACAAAACAGGCGTTTTTTCTGGATGCGCCGGTTTCCGGTGGTGTCGAAGGAGCCAACAAAGGTTCGCTGGCAATGATGGCTGGCGGTGTGCAGGAAGCGGTGGAAAAGGTTCGACCGGTTCTGGAGAGCATGACGGACCGGATTGTTTATATGGGATCGAGCGGTTCAGGACAAGCGACCAAGGCTGTTAATCAAATCATGGCGGCGGGTATCAATCAAGCGGTGACCGAAGCATTGGCTTTTGGTCAATCCCAAGGTTTACCGATGGACAAAGTGGTGGATGTAATTGCCGGCGGGGCAGCTGGCAATTGGTTTTTGCAGCATCGTGGTCCGACCATGACGCAAGGTGTCTTCACGCCTGGTTTTAAAGTGGCTTTACATCACAAGGATCTGGAAATCTGCCGGCAAATGGCGAGACAATGCGAGATTGAGGTGCCGTTAACCGAGATGACGTTAGCAGATTACAAAACATTGATGAAGGATGGGTATGGCAACGAAGACATTTCGGCGTTGTATCGGTTGAAAAAGAAGAAATAAGCGAAACTGTGAAGTAATAGAAGTAATAAGGCGTCGAAATTGGTAAAACTGCAGATGATTCCAACGACCTTGATATCTAAGACCGAAATGTCCGTATCCCATGAATACTGAAAAATTCGAATGTACAAAACTTATCGGCATCATTCCACTCAAGAAGCTGACGAAACGCTAAATCATCTTCTTGATGTCATTGTCGAAGGCACCTGGGATTGGGATGCCAATACCGGCCATGTGGACAGAAGTCCTGGGTGGTATCGGATGCTCGGTTACGAAGTCGGTGTTTTTCAAAAAAACGTATTTACTTGGGAAAATGTTATTCATCCCGAAGATTACGACAGAGTGATGAAACATTTCGAGCTTTATACTAGCGGGAAAATCGATCGATATTGTATTGAGTATCGTTGTAAAAAAGCGGATGGCGAATATTTGTGGATTGTTGACCGAGGTAAAGTGGTCAAATATAACGCCGACGGTTCGGTGGCGCGAATGATCGGAGCTCATCTGAATATCCATGAACAAAAAATGGCCCAAAATGAACTGATCAAGAAAAATCAGTTGCTGAAAGAAGGTAATGTTTCTCTTGAAAAGATCATAAGAAAAAAAGCGGATGAACTGGAGCGTAAGAATCAAGAGCTGGAAGAAAAAATAAAGGAAGTAGAATATATTTCGAATATGGATCCGCTGACAGAGATTGCGAATCGAAAAAAGTTCGAGACGGAATTGGAAAAAGAAATTTCCCGCTCAAAACGCTATGGACACCCGTTATCGCTGGTGATTTTTGACATCGATTTTTTTAAACAGGTGAATGATACTCTCGGCCACAAAACCGGCGATACGGTACTGCAAAAGCTGTGTCAATTAGTGAAGCAAAATATCAGAGAGGTCGATTTTTTTGCCCGTTGGGGGGGAGAAGAGTTCTCGATCATTTTTCCTGGACTGGCGTTTGAAAGTGCATTAAGTGCTACGGAAAAATTGCGGATGTTGGTGAGCGATTATCAGTTCGGACAAAATCTTTCCGTGACCTGTAGCTTCGGGGTATCGGAATATCTAAAAGGCGATAGTGTCGATGTCTTGTTTCGACGTGCGGATGAAGCTTTGTATCGGGCGAAAGAACTGGGAAGAAATAGAGTTGAAGGGTTGGTTGATAATGACAATATTGGTCGATCTTAATTTATTCATCGGTGACCCGATACCCGATCAGAGCGGCTATTGCCGTATAAGAAGAACACTCATTTTCCGCAGCAACGCTTGAATTTTTTGCCGCTGCCGCATGGACAGGGGGCATTTTTACCCTGGTTGGATGGTTGGCCGACTTTACCGACGGATTTCACAGCGCCGTCAAAATACAGCCATTTTCCCTCTTTTTTGACGAAACGGCTGATTTCATGCATGGCGTAATCTTCGCCCAGAAGCGTGTAATAAGCTTTAAATTCGACAAGACCCTTACTGTCTTTTTCTCCGCCTTTCTTTTTTCCGACTATTTCCAGCCGAGTCCAGGTTACATCGCTTTCCTTGGAAAAATCGATGCTTTCCGGTCTTTTACTGCTCTCCCAGGTGTCCAGCAGGTATTGTTCGTTATGCATAGCATAAGCGGTAAACCTCGAGCGCATCAGCGTTTCAGCGGTGGCTGCCGATTTTGAGCCGGAATGTAGTAATAAGCAACATGAATCGCGGTCGATTTCTGATCCGCAAAGACATAAAGAGTCGGTGGACATTTAATAAAGAGTTGTCGACAATCAAAACAAAGGGCAAAGTTTACCGTAACCCCCTTTTCTCTGCTACATTTGATGAATCGGATACAAAATATTTCGGTTAAACAGCCGAGTGATGATGAAACTGATTTTTCTTATCTTGTTGCTGTTTTCATGTGAGACTGCCGCTAAGAAACTGTATAAATACCAGGACGAACAGGGGGCTTGGTATTATACGGATCAAAAACCCGCCGATGGCCGAACGTTTGAAAGCAGACAGCTGAAAACGGATCCGAAAAGGCATGTTTGGTTGGAAAAAGGCGGCGATGACAATAAACCATTTTTTTCGATACGCAATACTTATCACGGTCCCATCGAGGTTGAAATCAGCTTTGCCGAAAGCCGCAATGCTTTAGCCCGGCCGCAGTTGCCGCAGCGATTTGTGGTTAAATCGGGACTTTCGGAGAATTTGTTGAGTGTTGTCGGGGCCGATCCATTTCAGTCTTGGCAGTTTACATTGCAATATCGCTATGTCCTCGGTTCGCCATCAGCAGAGCATATTGCTGAGACTGTTTACGTGCCTCCAGTGGCTTCCGGCAGCCGATTTATGATTTCTCAGTCTTTTGGCGGTCGATTCAGCCATTTCGATGCGCAGAATCGTTACGCCGTGGACATTGCTATGCCGGATAATACGCCGATTTATGCCGCAAGGTCAGGCGTGGTGATGGATGTCGAGAATGATTTTTTTAATAGTGGAACCGAAAAAGCGTATAAAAGCCGAGCTAACAGTATTCGAATTTTACATTCGGACGGCTCGATGGCGGTATACGCACATCTAGCACTGGAAAAGGCAAGCGTTTATCCCGGATTACGGGTCGAGGCGGGTCAGCTGATCGGTTATTCCGGCAATACCGGTTTTACTACGGGGCCGCATCTTCATTTTGCGGTGCAGGTAAACAGGGGAATGAAGTTGACCTCGGTACCGTTTAAATTTCTTGGTGAACGGGGCGAATTGTTCGAGCCTCAGGTCGGTTCATGGATAGTAGGCGTTGAATTCGTGCGTTAATGAACGACGATTGGTAACGTTGATTTTTTCTTTATAAATCGCACGATAGTTTGTCAGATCAGTTGACTTGCCCGATATTAACGCGTACCGAACACTACGATTGTTTTGCCGTGGGCCGTGATGAGGCCTTTATCTTCAAGTTCCTTTAATACTCGTCCCGCCATTTCACGGGAACATCCGACGATTCTACCGATCTCTTGCCGGGTGATGTAGATTTGCATACCGTCAGGATGGGTAATGGCATCGGGTTCTTTGGCTAAATCCAACAAGGTTCTAGCTATTCGGCCCTCCACGTCCATAAAAGCCAAATCGCGATATTTACGACTTGTGATTAATAGCCTTGAGGAAATCTGTTCACCTAACATACTGAGCACTTCGGGGGCATAATCCCGCAATTCTCGTTTCAGGCATTGACTGAATCGTTCATAGGAAATTTCCGCCAATTGGCATTTGGAACGGGTT
Organism: Methylococcaceae bacterium; assembly: GCA_050304855.1. Classification (GTDB taxonomy): domain Bacteria; phylum Pseudomonadota; class Gammaproteobacteria; order Methylococcales; family Methylomonadaceae; genus Methylomarinum. The sequence goes on along the minus strand of JBNLEI010000134.1, from coordinate 18,533 downwards.
TTAACGGTAACGGTTCTGATTTCCGGGCCTTTGAAAACACCGACTTCGCCGATGAATTCATGTTTGTTCAGATAAGCCAGGATCAGTTCTCGGCCATCTTCATCCTCGACGCTGACGCTGACGGATCCTTCCACGATAAATAAAAGTTTATCACCGACGTCACCAGGACGAATGATGGTAACTTTGGCGGGATAAGATCGCGTATGGCAAAGCCGCAGGAATTGCGCCAGTGCCTCTTGGTTTATCATTTTGTCTGTAATGAGTGGCATGGTGGTAATTATCCTGTCCTTCTGGTTAAGTTACAGGACGTACATTGCAGGATTTTTGTGAAAAAATCAATAAAATCTGTGAACTCGTTGTAAAATTTACTCTTTTGAGTGTGAGAAGTTTGATGGAAGCAAAAATTAAATGGGTCGATGGCCGCATGTTTGTCGGTGAAACGGGCAGCGGGCATGCGGTGATCATGGACGGGCCGCCGGATCATGGCGGCAGAAACATGGGAATACGGCCGATGGAGATGATTTTACTGGGGCTGGGAGGCTGCTCTTCTTTTGATGTTGTGGAAATTTTGCAAAAGGGTCGACACGACGTCATTGATTGCACTGCTGAAGTAACGGGCGAAAGAGTTGATGCGATACCCAGCGTGTTCAGTAAAATTCACCTGCATTTCAAAGTCGTCGGGAGAAATCTCAAAGAATCCGCGGTCGAAAGGGCGGTAAAATTATCTGCTGAGAAATATTGTTCGGCATCTATAATGCTTGAAAAAGCGGTCGACATTACCCATAGTTTTGAAGTTATTGAGGACTGACGGTCTTGAACAAATTAAAATTACTTGGTTTTAATAACCTCACTAAATCTTTGAGTTTCAACATTTATGATGTTTGTTATGCGCCGGAAGAGCAACAACAGGCCTACATCGAATACATTGATGAAGCCTATAATGCCGACCGGTTGACTCAGATTCTCAAGGATGTGGCTGAAATCATCGGAGCACAAATCTTGAATATCGCGCATCAGGACTACGATCCTCAGGGCGCGAGCGTCACCATGCTGATTGCCGAGGATGAAGTGATTCCTTCCGGAATGAATTCGGAATCGCCAGGTCCCTTGCCGGAAACGGTGTTGGCGCATCTGGACAAGAGCCATATCACCGTCCATACCTATCCCGAGAGTCACCCCGATAATGGCATTAGTACCTTTCGCGCCGATATCGACGTGTCGACTTGCGGTCAGATTTCTCCACTGAAAGCGCTAAATTACCTGATTCACAGTTTTGAATCGGATATCGTTATCATGGACTACCGGGTACGGGGATTTACCCGCGATATTGCCGGTAATAAGCACTATATCGATCATAAAATCAACTCAATTCAGAACTATATTGCTGAGGATACTAAAGAGTTGTATCAGATGATTGATGTGAACGTGTATCAAGAAAACATTTTTCACACCAAGATGATGCTGAAAGAAACGGAATTGGAAAAATATTTGTTCGAAAAAGAGAGCAGCTTGAGTGAAGATGAAAAATTAAGTATTCAAAGCCAACTTCAAGACGAAATGGCGGAAATTTTCTATGGTAGGAATCTCAGTTGAACTAAATCCGGCCTTGGTTCGCAGCAGCGGAGTAATGATCCATGAGGCGGCACCAAGAATTTGCACGTTAAAAACGATCGACAGTTCCTGACTATGAAATTTTTTGACTCAATCAAACAGCAGTTTAGTAAATCGTCCAGTCAGCCCGCCGAGGGACAATCTGAGAAGCGGGTTGACGCTTTCTCAGCCAGGGTGCCCTATCAGGGGGCGGTATCGGTTTTGAAACAACTGGTACCCATTGGAAAATTGGACGAGCAACAATTGTCTGATTTGAAAATCTTTACGCTTACTTATGAACCCGGCGCAATTATTTTCAATCGTGGGGAGTCTGCTGAAACCTTGATTTATTTGTTATCCGGCGAAGTTTATCTGGAAACCACCGGCAAGCAGAATTTCGATATCCAAGCGGGAACGTTCGATGCGTTGCATCCGTTATCGAGCGGAGATTATCGCAATGCCACAGCTATTTGTAAAAAGAAGTCCGTGGTTATCTCGGTACCGAAGTTGGCGATGGATTTGTATCGTCAGCAATACAACATCAACCCCAAGCGTTTGTTGGATTTGCCGGAAGAATATAAAAGCAATGTTCTGCTGAATAAATTTATCGATGCCGATAATATCGTTATGCCGACTTTGCCCGATGTGGCAGTTAAGCTCAGGCAGGCGATGCAGAAAGATATCGGCATTGCGGAAGTGGTTAAAATCGTTACCCTGGATCCGACTATTTCCGCCAAGCTGATCCAGGTGGCTAATAGTCCGATTTATCGGACTTCAAATCCGATTACTACCTGCCACAATGCGGTCAATAGAATCGGGTTGCACAGCACCAAAAACATCGTGACGAGTATTAGTCTGCGCAGTTTGTATAAGAATCAGCGCAATGAATTGAATATCCTGGCACAAAATTTTTGGAAGCAAAGCATACGCATTTCGGCGTTGAGTTATACCTTAGCTAAGCTGACACGTACCTGCGATCCGGAAGAGGCGCTGTTGGCCGGATTAATCACTAATATCGGCGTCGTTCCCTTTCTGAAGTTTGCAGACAATCAACCTGCGGAAATTTACAATATTGATGAGATCAAAAGTGGATTGCCTTTTGTGACCGGAGCGTTGAGCACGCTAATTCTAGACAAATGGAATTTCCCCGATCACATTAAAAACATTCCATTGGAAACCAAAAATTGGTTTTTGGCGGGTGGAGAGAAGTCTGCGGATTTGACCGATATCGTTCTGCTGGCGAAATACCACAGTCACTTAGGTACCAATAGTGTCGCTATGTTGCCGCCCATTACTTCGTTGCCCAGCTACGCGCATATTAAGCACGGGGAACTGTCTCCCGATAAGTCGCTGAAAATATTGCATGATGCTAAGCAGCAGATTGCCGAAGCAATGCGCTTTTTCAATTCCTAAAAAAAAGGGCTGACAGTTTTTCAATGCCATCCAATGCCGGCAAGTCCATGAATACCCCGCTTGCCGGCGTAGCTGGAGACATGCCTCGCAGAAACAGATATTTGATCCCGCCGAAGTGCCGGTGATAGTCGTAATCTGGCAATCGCTGTTGCAAATACCGATGCAGCACTAATGAATAAAGCCAATACTGCAATCCGTAATTATGCTCGCGCATAGCTTCGGTCAGGTGTTCAGGGCGGTAGTTATCGAGGCTGTTGGATTTATAGTCGATAACGTAAAATTTTTCTTTATATTGGCAAATCAGATCGATAAATCCGGTCAAAAAACCGCTCATCTGCCGGTTGTTGAGTGGCTGATAAGCCGGACATTGCTGCAATATTTCATTGATTTTGGACGTATTCATTTCCCGCAAAGCTAGGTAAAACGGCATTTCTTTCAGACATTCCCTATCGGGAATATGTTGCAGGCAAAATGCCTTATCGGTTGACAATGGTGTTCGCACCACGGCTTGTAGGATCTGATCGATCAGTTCGGGTTGTTCCAGGTGTAACCCGTATTGCATGCATGCTTTGTTGCGCTGCGCGCTGATATCGTTTTCGGCAGCGATGCTTGCGAAGCTTAACGTTTCCAGTAACGCGTGCAACACATTGCCGGTTTGTGCGCCCTTGGGCAGCTTTTCGCCGGCTCCGCTTATCTCTTGTATAAAGGATTGTTCATCAGCCTTATCCTGCGGCAATTCCGGCGCGTCATCCAGACTGAGTGCCGATAAAGCGGTATAACTGCTCATTTGCCAATGGGTTGTCAGGATGCGGTTACGTTGCCGGCAATTGAGGGCGGCTGTTGTTTCGTGTTTCCGATAACGACCACTCAATTCGCTTTCAGCCGGTAATATCCGATAAGCGAAAGTTTGTTCATCGTCAAGACTGAATCCGCGTAAAACGTTCTGTTGCGAGGTGAAATCGCGGTTTCCCAAGTCCAGTAGCCAGGCCATGGCTGAATCGTTGGCTTGTTGTAGCGTACGCACGTCGGCCCAAACCAAGTAGCAACGTAATTTAGCTCTGGTCACTGCGACATAGAAAAGCCGCAAGTCTTCCGCCAGTTCTTCTTCCAATGCTTGTTGCCGACGTTGCTCAAAGAGGGGGGAACCGATGTCGGCGATAATTTGCCCGTCCATATGGCATCTGATGATGTTGTTTTCCGTTCTGAGACGATCGCTACGCTGCCACAGATAAGGGCAGAACACCACAGGGTATTCCAAGCCTTTGGAGCCGTGCATAGTAATCAGTTTGACCGCATCTTCATCGCTTTCCAAACGCAATTGCTGCTCGTCGCTTCCGTTCTCGCCCTGAATCGCCTTGTTGATGGAATGTTGAAGCCTGTCCAGCGTTTTGTTAATTCCCAGATGTTCGTCTGTGGCAGCCTGTTGCAGAAGTTCGATCAGGTGATGCAAATTAGTGAGGATTCGTTCCGCCTGCGGCAAAACGGATAAATGAGTTGTCACATCTTCCTGGTTGAATAGCGTCTGCAGCATACTCATCAGTCCGTATTGCTGCCAGTGCAGTTGATAATTTTGAAAATGGGCGATCCAGCGGTCCAGCGCCGCTTCGTCACTACCGAGCCGGTACAATTGTTGTCCGTCCAGGTTAAACCAATTAACTGTTAAGGCCTGTTTTAATAAAGGAATGTGGCCGGGTTGCGCGATGGCCTGCAATACCTTGTATAAATCGCAGGCTTCGTCGCTGGCGTAGACTGATTCTTTACTGTTCAAAACCGCTGGTATGCCGGTTAAGTTCAACGTTTGCTGATATTCCCGCGCTTGAGTATTGGTCCTCACCAAAATGGCGATATCGCCGGGCTGCAAACGTCTCTCGGTGTTGCCTTTGCGGACCAGACAGGGTTGGTTCAACAGATCCAGGATTTCATTGATGACGCCGACTCGTATTGTTTCGGCGGCTTTTCCACCGATCCAATGCGGGCGGTTGCCGTTGCTGGCTTCCAATTGGCATAACACCAGTGGCGGCAACGGATCTGAATTGTGGTAAAGGCTGCCGTTTTCGGCCGATAAGGCGGCCTTGACCGGTTTGAAATCCAGTTGCTCGAACAGAAAGGGCCGTTGTTTTTGAAACAGGCGATTGACGCCGGTTACCAAATGCGGGTGCGAACGCCAGTTTTTGTCTAGGGTAAAATGGTATTGAGCCTGTTGTTGAGCGACAAAATAGGAAAAAATATCGGCTCCTCGGAATTTGTAAATGGCCTGCTTGGGGTCTCCTATCAGAAAAAGCGATTGCCCTTGTCCGCTGAACAGCGTCGAAAATATTTGCCACTGATGCTGATCGGTATCCTGAAATTCGTCGATTAAAGCGGCTTGATAGCGTTGTCGTAACTCTTCGATTAACAGCTCACCTTTGTCGCCCTGAAGTGCTTCGGACAGACGGATGATCAGCTCGTCGAACGACATGACATTTTGTTGTTGCAGTGCGTGCCGCAATTGCTCGTTTAAATTTTGCAATAGGGCGCGTCTGAAACCGATCCGGACTTGAGCCATGACTCGGTCTAAGCGGTCGAAAGCCTCGGAATCTATTCCGCAGTCTCGCAAATAAAGGCGTTTTTGTTCTTCCGGCGGCAGAGGATTTTTCTTGCTGCTTCGGAATTTGCTGCCATGCAGACCGGCCATCAAGCCCGCCTGAGTCAGCATCGAAAAATCCGGCAGCACGGGGGCTTGCTGTTGTAACCAGTCAGACAGAGCACGACTGTCTTCAGGCAAGCGGTAGCCGGGTTTGAATTTGCCGTCGGCCAGTGCCGAACGGATGGTCGACAATAACGGTTCCAAAGTGCGGGAGGCCGTATTCGTCAGGGTTTTCAATTCGACGAATAGGGAATCGATATCGACATACTCCGGGTAGAGCGTATGCTGTGAATCGATAAAGTCCACGCTTTTCAGTAACGCATCGGGGCTTGGCTGTTCGCTAGTGAGTATCGCGACCTCCCAGGGAGAGCGCTGATAAAGAGTGCGGCGCCAAAAATCGTCGACGCAAGCCTGTTTGATGGCGGCAATATCTCCGGTTAGCTCGCAATCGAATAATTGCCCGCTTTCCAGAGCATGCTCGGCCAGAATACGCTGACAAAAACTGTGGATGGTAAAAATGCCGGCCTGGTCGATGTCCAATAAAGCGCTCTCCAGCCGTCTGCGGACGACATCAAGCGGTAGACCGAGGTTTTGCAGCCAGCGGACGAGGACGTCGTCTTGTTCTTCGGGATAGCTGAGATTGGGATTAAGCGCATTTTTAGCATCGCTCAGTCTTTTTCTGATCCGGTTCTTCAATTCTTCGGTCGCGGCCTTAGTGAACGTCACCACCAACAATCGCTTGATGTCGAGTTCCTTTTCCACGACGAAGCGCATGACCAACATGGCAATGGCGTAGGTTTTGCCGGTCCCGGCGCTAGCCTCGATCAGGTTAATGCCGGGTTTCAGTTCGGTGTCGATCGGGTCGAAGTGTTCAACCGTCATGGACGGCCTCCCACACCGGCAACAATAAGGAACGGCATTGTGCGGCAAAGTCCTCGTTGAAAACCCGGTTTAAACTGTCTTCACGGTTGAACAATTGTCTGAGTTCGGCTTCGTAGGGACGGGCGATGCGCTCCCGCATTTGGACCATCGTGTATTGCAACGGCTCTGTGGCCGTTGCGGTTTTCTGTGCTTGTTGTAGATAATCGAAAGCTGCATCGGTAAAGAAAACGTCCGGACGTTGACGGCCCTGAAGAAAGATATCGATCAGTGCCGGTAAATCTCGCTCACCTCCCAATGATGCGGGAAATAGCCAGTCATGATCTGAGCTTAACAAATGCGTTTTTTGAGGCGAAATCCGATTGATCAGTAAATGATGTAACCAGGCTTGCATGAAATCTTTGCCTTTAAGTTTGCTGAAACGATACAGCAGACTGCCGTTTTGATAGAGGTTGGAAAGTTTGCCGACCAGCCGAAAACGGTCGCAAACGATATCGATGGCTTGGTTTGGTAATTCGGCCCCAAGATTTTTGCTTTTGATCAGTTCGACAAATTGCTGGATAGCCGGTTGTTGCGCGAGAAATCTCAGTTCTCCGGGAGCGCCCGATAGCCAGCGGCCTTGAGCTTGCAGCCGCGACAATGATAGGGTTTCGCCGTGCAATTCGGCGGCGATCCATTCTTGCTGTACGGCGTAGTTTTCCAGCATATCGGGAATAAATGGTTCGCGCTCTTCGACTGTGGCATTGATGCCGGAAAAAAGCAGCCCTAACTGGCGCAGCATAAAATACCGTTGCGGATGGCGATAAAACGCAAAAAGCTCGCCTATTTCAATCACTTCATTGCTATCCTCGTCTTCCAGACTGCCTTGCCACCAGGACTTGACTTCCTGTTTTTCGGCATGCAAACGATCGGCGGTTTCGCAGTCTTCCTGCTGGTAGCTGAACAGTTGAGGCGAACTGTCGTCAAAATAACGGCTGCTGAAAGCTTGCAGGGGATGACGTACAACCAGGTTGATCAGTTGATAATGTTCCGACAGCACATCTAGTAATTCACTGACAATCACGGAGGGCGGAATTTCGTCGTTATGCTGAATGGACTGTCCTATATAGGTGATGATCAGTTGTTGCCGGGCCGATAGTAGAATTTCCAGAAACTGATAGCGGTCGTCGGAGCGGCGAGAACGGTCTCCGGGACGAAAATTTTGTCCCAACAAGTCGAAAGTGGGGCTGCGGTCGATTTTGGGAAATTCGCCGTCGTTCATACCCAATAAAGCGATGACTTTAAACGGAATGGCGCGCATCGGCAGCATAGAGCAGAAAGTGAGCTGCCCGCGCAGGAAACCGGTGGAGGACTTCCGTTCCTCTACCATGTCCTCGAGCCAATCGATGATGACTTCAAGTGGCAACGGTTCATTGTGGACATCGCCGTAGCGGTCTCCCAGCTCCAGAACTAAGTCGTGTAATTGCTGTAATTCCGCCATATCGGTTTGAGCGATCAACGAATCGGCATAGCGATATAGTGTATCGCTCCAATGTTGTAGGGTTTTGGGTGAGGTAAAGTCCGCAGCGGCGGAAAATAAAAGTTGCAGGAAGTCGTGTAAGCCGCCGAGTGCTTGAGCCGATGAGCCCTCTATATGAGGATAGGGCAACACGCCGGCAACAAAATCGTTGTCATCAGCGACGGCATAGCCCATCAATAAACGCTCAAGTGCGGCTTGCCAGGTGTTTTCATTAAGCGGCGGTAACGCCAATGCACGCTTGTGTTCGGCATTACGGCCCCAGCGTACGCGGGTGTCGTCTATCCAAAAACGGACCAGCTCCAAATCGGCCTCCGACAGCTCGAAACAGCTATAAACCGCCGGCTGTTCAAGCAGGTCCATGACTTCCTGCCAGCCGAAACGGCTTTTGCTCAAATGCAGAAAACGAATAAAAATATCCAGGGAAGTATTGCTTAAACGCAGGCTACGGTCGGCTATGGCGTGTTGTATGTCGCTGAAAACGGCGCTGATGAACGGTGCGTATAATTGAATATCCGGCGACATCACGACAATGTCACGGAGTTCCAATGTAGGATCGTCATCCAGCGCAGCCAACAATTGATCTTTAATGACCTGGACCTCGCGCATACGCGAATGGCAGGCGTGGATGCTGATGGAGCCATCAGCAGGTAACGGTTTGTCCGGTTGCCGGTTGCCGAGGATGTCGTTCTGCAATTGCTGTAAATTATTGTCGGCCGAGTTGGTTTCAAAGCTGTCTAATTCCAGTTCGAATTGCACTTGGTCCAATATTAATTGTTGAAATTCTCTTCCTTGTTGGCCTAAGGATGCCAATAGCGGATGACCTTCGAATTGCTCCAGTCGGGCACGTAATTTTTTTCCGGGAACGTCGCCCCAGAAAACCTGGGCCGGATTCAACATATAAAAATGCACGTCGCAATGGCGGGATAGTCCTTGCAAATAACTTAAAAACAAGGGGGGCAGGCTGTGGACGCCGAACACCGAAACTCGCTCCGGTAACAACGGTTGAAAATAGCCCGCGTCTGCGGCATTGAGTTTGTTGATAAGTTTCGTCCATAGCGCACCGCGGTGATTCGGACCCAGCTCGGCGGTAGTCGATTGCCATAAAGTGCGTTGCCAGATTTCGCTAGGATGGCCGTAAAGCAGTCGGCCTTGTTGCCACAAATCCAGCATGTCGGGACGCATGATTTGGTACTGATCGAAAATCTGCGAGAGTTGTTGCGCCAGTTGAAAGCGTTTCAGTGCGGAATTTTGACCGCTTAAATAGTGTTGCAACGGTTTGAATTCGTCGCCTTCCAGGTGTCGCAAGGTCGCCTCGAAACGCCATGCCATCAGGTGGCGGTCGAAGATTTCATCGCTTAGTTGGCTGTCTAGTTTGTTTGCCAACGAGCTGAAAAATTTCCCCGGAAATAAAAAGCGGTAGTTGCCCCATACGTTGAATTCAGTTGCCAATTGTTGCGACAGCCAGCGCTCCATGCCTTGACTTTGAATTAAAAAAATTTCCTCGGCAAACGGCGATGACAATGGAGCATTCTGCAAAATGGCAACCAAATGGGCCAGCAAGTTTTCAGCTTTATTGGAACTGTGCAGAATGAACATGGAATGTTGAGGGCTTGAATTTTAAGTGCGGTTGTTTCAACTTGGTATATTATCAGTGGGTGTCGTTTTTTCTAAGAATCGGCTATAAAGAGCGGAAAAGCACCGCTTAATTATTGTTGCAAAATTGCAGGACATATTAAATGGTAAAAAACCAAGCCTTATGGAAAACCCATTTTCCCCAGTTTGCCGCTTGCCCGGATAACAGTGTCAAAAGTCTGATGGAGTCCGCCGATCTTGTCAAAATTTCGGACGGGGAAAAATTGTTTTATCCCGGCAAAAGTTGCAACAAATATTTATTGCTATTGGAAGGCGCGGTTAAGGCGCAATTGCTTTCCGAAAACGGCCGAGAAATTTTGCTTTATTACGTCCGCCCTGGCGATTCCTGCGTGTTGACCACATCCTGCTTGTTGGGCGAAGATGATTACCCCGCCGAAGGGGTTGCCGAAGGCGACGTAACAGCTTTCGTGATTACCGCACAGGCGTTTCAACGTTGTTTGGATCATTCTGCCTTTTTTCGTGAGTTTGTGTTTAAAAACTTTTCGATGCGACTATCCAATGTGATCGGCAGAATGGAAAACGTCCTTTTTGCCGGAATCGAGAAGCGTTTGGTTGACGCATTATTGCAAAGCGGCGAAAAAATTGTCGCCAAAACCCATCAAGAATTGGCGGCGGAATTAGGCTCGGCTAGGGAAGTGGTTTCCCGTCATTTGAAACGCTTTGAAACGGCCGGCTGGGTTCGGCTAAACCGTGGAACGATTGAGATTTTGGATGTTAACGGGTTAAGACGGGCGACTGAAGTCGCTGAATAGTATTTTGTCTCGAAAAAACAAACCGTTGATTTGACGCTTCGATAGCCCGGATTAGGTAGAGTCTAATCCGGGAAAACCAGGGGCGATTTTGGACGAATTGTTAAAAGGGATGGTCAATCCGATTCTTTTTCATTGCCGATGAAATACAAAATAGTAAAGCCGATGATAAATCCTGTGAGTGCAGCCATGACCAGAGGCAAGGCAAAAGGGATATCGTGATGGTCTCTCAGGTTCATTTGAAACACGGACGAAAAGACGCTCAACATAAAATCTAACATGGTAATCACCTCTAACAAGGGTTAATGAAGTTTCGGGACTGATAATCCGATGCGGAATCGCCAGCGGATAACACCCGGATTAGAATATTAAAGTTAAGTGATGAGCTTCTCAGTGACAAAGTCACCGTCGGCGCGAAATTTAGGCGCTTAGAAAAGAGGTCCGTGAAGTTTGTGCTGAAAAGGGATAGAAAAACATCCCAAAGAAGCGATGTTCAGGTGATTATCAATTCACTGCTGTCGTCTATGGCCGGAATGATATTGTCGTGAAAGGTTTCGATTTGTTCCGCAACCCCTTCATGGTCTTCAAATTTGGCCAGGTGATAAAGCGCCTCTCCCTCATAGACCAGAGGAATCTCGGTGCGACCGATGACCAAGCCGGTGTGCGGAGAGACGACTTCGACTTCGTCGTTGCTGAACGGGTCGCTGATAGCACCCAGTATTTCGCCTTTGGCCACATGGCACCCGAGCGGTTTGACGGTACGGAAGATGCCGCTTGCAGGTGCTCTGATCCAATTACTGGATTTGGCGATATAGGGGTCTTTGAGAGCTTTTCGGCCTTTTTTTCTCGCCGAAATCATCTCCAGGTGACGCATCACTTCAAGAATTCCCTGTAAACCGGCGCGAATGCAGATTTCATCGAAGCGCAACGCTTCTCCTGCTTCGTACAATAGCATCGGAATGCCTTGTTCGGCCGCCGATTCTCGTAACGAGCCGTCTCGAAGGTTGGCGTTGATCAACACCGGGACATTGAAAGCCTTAGCCAGCGCCAAGGTTTCTTCATGGTCGAGGTTGGCGCGAATTTGAGGCAGATTGCTGCGGTGTATCGCGCCAGTATGCAAATCAATGCCGTGAGTGCATTGAGCGACAATTTCATGCATGAACAGGTCGGCCAGTCTGGCGGCCATCGATCCTTTGGCCGAGCCGGGGAAAGACCGGTTTAAATCGCGGCGATCCGGCAAATAGCGGGAATGATGGACCACGCCATAAACATTAACCATCGGAATCGCGATCAGTGTGCCGCGCAGACGCTTCAGCGCCGGTTGTTTCAGTAAGCGCCGGACGATCTCGACGCCGTTTAGTTCATCGCCGTGGATGGCGGCGCTGATGAATAATTTCGGTCCGTTCTTTTTTCCACGGATGACATGCACTGGCATGGTCATCGGAGTATGGGTATAGAGAGGCGGCAGGGGCAGGTCGATAACCACATTGTTGCCGGGTTTGATGACTTGTCCGTTTATCGTCAAATCGGCTGTCATAAATTAGCCTTTGCCTCGGGTACGTGTTCTGGAGCTGAATTTATCGGTCTGTGCGGAGACTTTTTTCTCGATAAATTTGACAATCAAGTCGGCAATATCTTTGCCGCTGGCTTCTTCAATGCCTTTCAACCCAGGCGAAGAATTGACTTCCATGACCACCGGGCCGTGGTTCGAGCGTAACAGGTCCACGCCGCAGACGTTCAAACCCATGATACTGGCGGCTCGGACGGCGGTTGAGCGTTCTTCGGGAGTCAGGCGGACCAGCGATGCGGTACCGCCGCGGTGCAGATTGGAGCGGAATTCGCCTTCCGCACCTTGGCGTTTCATTGATGCGACCACTTTTCCGTCCACGACAAGACAACGAATGTCGCTGCCGCCGGCTTCTTTGATGAACTCCTGTACCATGATGTTGGCATTTAGTCCCATGAAGGCCTGAATAACGCTTTCCGCGGCTTTATGGGTTTCCGCCAGTACCACGCCGATACCCTGGGTGCCTTCTAACAGCTTGATAACCAGAGGTGCGCCGCCGACTTCGGAGATCAAGTCTTCGATGTCATCCGGGTTATGGGCAAAGCCAGTGACCGGCAGACCAATACCTTTACGCGCTAGCAACTGAACTGAGCGCAATTTATCGCGGGAGCGGGTGATTGCGACCGATTCGTTCAACGGAAAGACGTTCATCATTTCGAACTGTCTCAGTACCGCAGTCCCGTAAAAAGTCACCGAGGCGCCGATGCGTGGGATGACAGCGTCGAAACCGCTTAATTCTTCGCCCCGATAATGGATGGTCGGATTAAGCGAAGTGATGTTCATATAACAGCGCAACACGTCCAGGACTCTGACTTCATGCCCTCGTTTCTCTGCAGCTTCCACCAGCCGGGAGGTGGAATATAGCTTTGGGTTACGGGATAGGATTGCGATTTTCATAAGACTTGTCCGGAAATAAAGTAATTGCGTAGAGCTGTTATTAATGATGAGGGAGATTGGGCCTTGCTGCAAGGTCCACTTCAAAGTGGTTTACACTGAAACGCCGTCTATAATCGGTCGTCCTTGTAAATAGGATTCGGCGGGGTTGACTAAAAAACGGTTATTCATTGCGGTTCTGCCCAATAACATGCGAAATTTCATGGTATCGCGATTGGTCAGTGTCAACTCGGCTGTAAACGCCGATGGACCTATTACCATTGTGGTTTCAATGACGTAACGGCGTTGTTTATGGCCGCCGGAATCGGATACGGTACGTCGGTCTTTGACCGGCGACTCACATTCTATCGCGAGCTCGTTATCATGAGGGTGGGGGTGAATTCCAAAGCGTACCCATTGTTGTTTACCTTTTTTGTAAGGATCCACAAAAAAAGCATGGAGCGCGGACGTGCGCGCACCAGTATCTATTTTCACCTTGATGGGCGGAAGCTGTAAGTCCGGCAGTGCTAGCCATTCCCGCCAGCCGAGCAATAGGAGCTGATTTGACATTGAAATAATCCGATTTTGTTAAGGATCATTATATCTGCTTTAAATATATTGCAAAATGCGGGCGGGTTTATTTTTTCCGAATGATTATAATAGTCGGTTGAAAATTATATGTCACTGGCCAGAGCAAGTTCCTCCGGATAAGGCGACAGGTAATAAGAGTTATCGATAAACGGGTCGGGTTGCTTGCGGAAATGATGTTTCAGCAACGTAATCGGTACGATCAATGGCACCATGCCTTGGCGGTATTTCTCAATGATTTCTATCAGTTCCTGCTTGTCGTCATCGTCGAGTTTTTTCTTTAAGTAGCCTTGAATATGTTGCAGTACATTAACGTGATTACCTCGGCTCGCAGTGATCTGTAAACAATCCATCAGCGCTGAAATGTACTGTTCGGTGACTTTACCGATATTGTGATGATTAGCGGAAGCGACAATTCGGCCCAACTCCCTGGCCTGGTTTTGTTCGTGGCTCATAGCGATGAGTTTGTGGCGGCTGTGAAAAACCATCAGCTCATGGGGTGTTACCGATTGTTGTTTTAATTGTCGCCAGCGTTGGAATACAAATACCCGCTGGATAAAATTTTCCCTTAATTCCGGGTCTCCCAGCCGGCCTTCCTCTTCCAGCGGTAACAGCGGAAAGTGATTTTTTATGTATTGTGCAAACAAACCGGTTCCGGTCCGGTTGGGGTAATCCTTGCGAAAGACCTTGACCCTTTCCATGCCGCAGCTGGGGGAATCCTTCTTTAAAATATAACCGGTCAACGAGGCCAGCCAGTCGTGCTGAAGTCGGGCGCTATCGAGTAGTTGATCGGTCACATCGCGGTTGTGGTTTTTGACCTCGACACAACGAATACCGATTTCCGTTTCCCGAAGTTGGATCGGGGGGCGGGGAATGGGCATACCACTCGCGACTTCCGGACAGAAACGGCGAAATTCGAAATACTGTCCCAACGTATGTTCAATGTAACTGTTGCGTTTATGCTGTCCGTCATAACGGACTTCTTCTCCTAATAAACAGCTGCTGATTCCGACCGGAATTTTATTCATTTTGCCAAAGTGTCTTCGTCTGGTTGAGAATCCAAATAGATATTCATTCTAGCTTTAATCATGTTGACTCTGTTACGGTTTACCGAAAAATCATAATAGCCGACTCGTGATGCCGAGCGCAGATGAATCAAGCCGTTTTCGGTGTCTAACCGTGCTTCCAGGTCGTCGATAAAATCCAGCCACTTGGAATGGAATTCCGCTCTCAGATAAAAGGCGTTCTGTTCAAGAACTTTGCCTCCCTGGGCGCTGATAATGTTTTTCAACATCTGCCAAGCCAGGTCGGTTGGAAAATTTCGCAATTGCAAGGCGGCAGCCGGATTGTATTCGCTATTGACGCAGTTGGGAGAACTCGGACAAGGAAGCAGTTTACCATCAAGCAGACCGAGCCGAGGAACCTTATGAGATAATTTGATAATCGCAAGAAGGAAAAACAACAACAGTGCCGTTCCCATAATCAAACCAAATCGTGATACTTTTTCCATTAGAGTTCCCCGTGTTTTAGTCGATGTTACGCGCTGTTGGTTAGCCGGTAAAGAACCATTGCTATAGTATGGAACAACTTTTTTGCGGCATAGACTTTTCGCAGCGTTTTACAGGCTCAATAATGATTATTAAGTGCCATTGGACCAGTATTTCATCGTTTAATTCACGGTAATCTGTTTTAATCATTTTTTTGTTGATAGGCATGTAGTAGAATTTTCCATTTGAATCTTCAAAATTCAGGCATGACTCAACGTACGGCCCAAATCGAGCGTAATACGCTGGAGACCCAAATTAAGATCGGCATCAATCTGGATGGAAACGGAACAGCCTCTTTTGTAACCGGCGTTCCGTTTCTCGATCATATGCTGGACCAAGTGGCTCGGCACGGTTTAATCGATATCGACATCGAAGCGAAAGGCGATCTGGAGATCGACGCCCACCATACTGTTGAAGATATCGGAATTACGCTGGGCCAGGCTTTCGCTCGGGCATTGGGCGACAAAAAAGGGATTTATCGCTACGGACACGCCTACGTGCCGCTGGACGAATCGTTATCGCGTGTTGTCATTGATTTTTCCGGTCGCCCCGGACTCTTCTACGAGGTTGTTTTTCCGCGTGCAACTATTGGTTCCTTTGATGTCGACTTGTTCCGCGAATTCTTTCAGGGTTTTGTCAATCATGCCGGAGTTTCATTGCATATTGACAACTTAAAGGGTACAAATGCACACCATATTGCCGAAACCATCTTTAAAGCTCTAGGTAGAGCGATTAGAATGGCGGTCAGTGCGGACCCGAGAATGGCCGGTATAATGCCTTCAACTAAAGGAACTTTGTAATTTAACCAATCATTTTAACGCTTTGTTATGTCATCAGTTGCCGTTATCGATTACGGAATGGGCAATCTACACTCAATTGCCAAAGCCCTGCAACATGCCGATTCCTCAGTTAATGTTCAAATAGTCAGCGATGCCGCGGCAATTAAGCGGGCTGATCGTGTGGTGTTTCCCGGAGTCGGCGCTATTCGCGATTGCATGCAGGCCCTCAACAGCAGCGGTCTTGCAGACGTCATCAAAACCGTTGCGGCCAGCAAACCCTTTTTGGGTATTTGCTTGGGTATGCAGGCTTTATTGACCGACAGTGAGGAAAACGGGCTGACGAATTGTCTGAACATCATTCCCGGTCATGTCGTCCATTTTCAGCAAGGAATGACCGATTCCGCCGGAAACGTGCTGAAAATTCCGCATATGGGTTGGAATACGGTCGCGCAAAAAACTCACCCCTTGTGGCAACACATTCCCCAAAACAGCCGTTTTTATTTTGTGCATAGTTATTATGCAGTGCCGGATGAGAACGGGGATAGTATCGCCACCAGCCGGTATCCGGATGAATTCACTTGCGCCTTGGCAAAAGACAATATCTTTGCCGTGCAATTTCATCCGGAAAAGAGCCAGACAGTGGGCTTGGAATTATTGAAAAATTTTTTAAATTGGGATGGCGTTTGTTAGAGTCATACCGTTAATCGCCTGAAAACTTAGTGAAAACTGTTGAGAAGTAGATATGTTGCTGATACCTGCAATTGATTTAAAAGAAGGAAAATGTGTTCGTTTGCGCCAAGGCCGCATGGAAGATGATACCGTATTTTCTGACGATCCGGTGGCGGTGGCCGGAAGATGGGTAGAGGCAGGCGCAAAGCGGATTCATTTAGTCGATCTGGATGGTGCCTTTGCCGGTAAGCCGAAGAATGCTGACGTGATTCACGCCATTGTCGAGGCGTATCCCAACGTGCCGGTACAAATCGGCGGCGGTATTCGCGATGAAGATACGATTCAGGGCTACCTGGACGCTGGTGTGCAATATGTCATTGTTGGCACTAAAGCAGTCAGCGAGCCGCACTTCGTTCGCGATGTGGCGCTCGAATTTCCCGGTCATATCATCGTCGGGCTGGATGCCAAGGATGGAAAAGTCGCCATCGACGGCTGGTCCAAGCTATCCCGGCATGATGTTATCGATTTGGCGCAGAAGTTCGAGAATTACGGTGTTGAAGCGATTATTTACACCGATATTTCCCGTGACGGCATGATGACTGGCGTCAATGTGGACGCGACCGCCAAACTGGCGCGTTCCATTCGTATCCCCGTTATCGCATCGGGCGGTATCACCAATCTGGACGATATACGCGCGTTGGGCGAAGTGGCCGAAGACGGCATCATGGGGGCTATTACCGGCCGCGCAATTTACGAAGGAACGCTGGACTTTGCCGAAGCCGAAAAACTGGCAGAATCGTACGCGTAAATCATGAGCTTAGCCAAACGTATAATCCCTTGTCTGGACGTTGACAACGGCCGCGTCGTCAAAGGCGTCAAGTTCGTCGATATCCGCGATGCCGGCGATCCGGTGGAAATCGCCAGGCGTTACGACCGGGAAGGTGCCGACGAAATCACTTTTCTTGACATTACCGCTACCCACGACGATCGCGATACCATCGTTCATGTGGTCGAGCAGGTGGCCAGTGAGGTCTTTATCCCGTTAACGGTCGGCGGTGGCATCAGAACCCTCGATGATATTCGGCGGATGCTCAATGCGGGCGCCGACAAGGTTGGTATCAACAGTGCGGCGGTTTTCAATCCAGAATTCGTCAAAGAGGCTGCACAAAAATTCGGTTCGCAATGCATTGTTGTCGCGATCGACGCCAAAAAAGTCAGTCAAGCAGGCGAACCCGACCGCTGGGAGATCTTTACCCATGGCGGTCGCAAACCGACCGGCATCGATGCCATCGAATGGGCAAAAAAAATGGCTGACTACGGCGCCGGCGAAATTTTGCTGACCAGCATGGACCGGGATGGTACCCGTGAAGGCTTCGATCTCGTTCTGACCCGAGCGATCAGCGAGGCGGTATCGATACCGGTCATTGCTTCAGGCGGCGTCGGTAATCTCGATCATCTTGCTGACGGCGTTATCGAAGGCAAGGCCGATGCCGTGCTGGCTGCCAGTATCTTCCATTTCGCCGAATACACTATCGAACAAGCTAAAAAACATATGCAATCGAGAGGAATTGAGGTTCGTTTGTAAATGGATATGCAATGGCTCGATGAAATTCGCTGGACAGACGACGGATTGGTGCCGGTTATTGCGCAAGAAGCCGATAGCGGTAGGGTCATGATGTTCGCCTGGATGAACCGCGAATCCTTGCAATTGACCGCCGAAGAAGGTTATGCCGTGTATTGGTCGCGTTCCCGGCAAAAGCTATGGCGCAAAGGGGAAGAGTCCGGCCATCGGCAAAAAGTACTGGATATTCAACTGGATTGCGATGAAGATGTTATTTTGCTGAAAATTGAACAAGAAGGCGGTATTGCTTGTCATACTGGCCGGCAAAGTTGTTTTTATCGCAGTCTGAAAGACGGCCAATGGCAGACGCAAGAGCCGGTTTTGAAAGACCCGAAAACAATCTACAAATGAGCCGATGTAGCTCAGTAGGTAGAGCAACTGATTCGTAATCAGTAGGTCGCGGGTTCGACTCCCGCCATTGGCTCCAAAATTATAATAAGGCTTGTAACGGTTTCCGTTA
>JBNLEI010000133.1:0-18779 GCA_050304855.1 Methylococcaceae bacterium | reverse complement strand
GCTCGATTTGTTAAGTTTTAATATTAATTCTTTCGTTTCCCGACAAGAAAAACACGCCGATATTGTCGACAAATTGAGAATGGTTTTAGCTGATACCAACGATCTGCAGAAGCAAATGCTCTCGAGCCATGCTTTCAAGTATTCGGAAAACGGTATGATGATCACCGATCAAAATATGAAAATATTGATGGCGAATTCGGCATTTAGCATCATTACCGGTTATTCCGAGGAAGACGTAATCGGCAGAACACCGAGAATTCTAAGTTCCGGACGCCACGGCGTCGAGTTTTACAAAAACATGTGGCGTGAGGTCAATGAGAATAACCACTGGTCTGGAGAGATCTGGAATCGCCGTAAAAACGGCGAGATCTATCTTGAATGGTTAACCATTAAAGCGGTCAAAAGCAGGGGTGGAGATATCGATTACTATATCGCTACTTTCCAGGATATCACTCTGAGAAAAAAAGCAGAAAAACGAATCAACTTTTTAGCTTATAACGATCAACTCACCGGCCTTGCCAATCGAACGCAGTTTTATGATCGCTTAACGCAGTGGATGATCCAGGCTAAACGTAACCAACGGTTTTTCGCTATCCTGTTTATCGATCTCGATCATTTTAAAAACGTTAACGATACCCTAGGACACGGTATCGGCGATAAATTATTGCAACAGGTGGCGCAGCGCATGAAAAATTGTCTGCGCAAATCGGATACGGTCGCCCGGTTAAGCGGTGACGAATTCGCCGTATTACTCACTGAGTCGCACTCTAAGTCCAATGTCACTCAGGTGACCGAAAAAATTCTTGCGGAATTCAGCCAACCTTTTCAAGTTGCTGATAATCAGCTGCATATCAGCGTTTCCATCGGTATTACCTGCTTTCCAACCGATGGTGATTCGTTGGAAACACTGATGAAAAATGCAGATATTGCAATGTATCAAGCCAAAGAAAAGGGGCGCAATAATTTCGAATTCTATCAATCCGAATTGAATGAAAAGCTACACCGTCGAATCGAATTGCGTAGCCATCTGTTTAATGCGCTTAAAAACAACGAGATTCGATTGTTGTTGCAACCTAAAATCGATATCAGAAGTGGTAAAATCATAGGGGCTGAATCGTTAGTTCGTTGGCATCATCCAAAATTGGGATTAATCATGCCGGATGAATTTATTGAAATTGCAGAAGATTCAGGAGTCATTATTTCCATCGGAGAATGGATCATTGCTGAAACCTGTAGAATGCTTCAGGACTTGGGAAATACTAATAAGCAACAAACCATTGCCATCAATGTATCGCCGATTCAATTTCTACGAGACGACTTTGCGAAAATTCTCAAGGAAAAAACCATCGAATATGATATTCCTCCGAATTTAATAGAAATCGAAAT
The DNA here is from genome assembly GCA_050304855.1 of Methylococcaceae bacterium. GTDB lineage: Bacteria > Pseudomonadota > Gammaproteobacteria > Methylococcales > Methylomonadaceae > Methylomarinum. The sequence goes on along the minus strand of JBNLEI010000133.1, from coordinate 17,393 downwards.
TACAGAATCGCTGTTATTGAACAACCAGGATTCCATCATTAATCAATTGAAAGCGATTAAACAAATGGGACATAGTATTGCTATCGACGATTTCGGAACCGGTTATTCCAGTTTAAGTTACCTGAAACGCTTTCCAATAGACACTCTCAAGATTGACCGTTCATTCATGCCGTCGGTAGTCGACGAGCATAGTGAAAATAGGATATTAACCATCGCGATTATAGAAATGGCAAAAGCATTAGGGCTCAATATCATTGCCGAAGGTGTAGAAAATAAAGAACAATGCGTCTTCTTATTGCAACAAGGCTGCTCACTGGCTCAAGGCTACTTATTCAGTAAACCGATAGAATACGACCAATTCAAACAACTTAGCCTGACGATCTAGCTCTTATGGTAAGCCGCTTCATGATATCCCCTTCGATATTCTGAAGGGGATACGAATTTCGATGTTATTTACCCGAAGATACGGGTATTTGATTCAAAGACTAATACCGGTACCGGTCTAGTGTTCTGATACAGGCAACTCCGCTCTAATGTCATCACGCAAAAAACGTTTCAACCCTCTTCCCAGTTTTTGAGTCAGAACCGATAAAGCCAGGTCTTTTCTCATAAAGGCTTTGGGTTCGAAACCTTTGCGATATTTACTGAGCGCCCTGCGGACGGCATTACAAAGATAGCATTCCGTCCCTTCAGGAAGGGTTGCATGTAAGTCTCTTAAAAGATGTGGGGTGATTTTATTCATTTCTTCCTCCTCTCCTGACGGAGTGTCGGTTGGCATTCCTATACAGCCCAAAAAAGAATCCCGATAATTGTTATATAAAATAACATTACAAAACCTACCAGAATTCAAAAACAAAAGTCAACCAAAACTTTTTGAAACTTTCCCGAATTTTAAGAGCTTTATTCCCGATATTTTTTAGTTCTTTAAGAAACTTACAATTCCCGCGTCGCCCGAAAAGTAATGTCAGGCCAACGTTCTTCGGTTAATTGCAGATTAACTCGACTGTTAGCCAAATAAACCAAAAAACCGCCGCCATCTTCTGCCAAGTTGTCGTATGCTTTCTTCTTGAACTCTTCTAATTTGGAGGGATTTTCAGCGCTAACCCAGCGTACCGTGTTGATACCAATCGCATCATAAACACACTCGACGTTGTATTCAGTTTTTAATCGGTGCGCCGTCACGTCGAACTGCAAGACGCCAACAGCCCCCAAGATTAAATCATTGTTTTTTAATGGTTTAAACAACTGGGTTGCGCCTTCTTCAGTCAACTGCGTCAATCCTTTTTGCAAGGCTTTTGAACGCAAAGGGTCTTTCAGCACAACCCGGCGAAACAATTCGGGGGCAAAGTATGGTATGCCGCCAAATTTAAGATTTTCGCCTTGCGTAAAGGTATCCCCTACCTGAATCGTACCGTGATTATGCAGACCGATGATATCCCCAGGATAAGCTTCTTCGACATTTTTCCTACTATCCGCTTGAAAAGTGATCGCGTTGCCTACCTGAATGTTTTTTCCGATACGCACGTGATTAATTTTCATCCCTTTATCGAATTTTCCTGAACAGATTCTCAAGAAAGCGATACGGTCCCGATGCGCGGGGTCCATATTCGCCTGAATTTTGAAAACAAAACCGGTGAAATTAGTCTCTTCGGGAGATACCTCCCGTTGTTCCGCCCGCCTCGATCTTGGCGCTGGTGCGCACTCGGCAAAGGCATCCAAGAGTTCGATAATACCGAAATTATTAATAGCCGAACCGAAAAATACCGGTGTCAATTTTCCTGACAAATACGCTTCCAAATCGAATTCATGGCTGGCCCCTTTGACCAGTTCGATTTCATCGCGTAGCTCTTCGGCCTGATATTTTAAGACTTCATCAAGCTTGGGATTATTCAGCCCTTTGATCACTTCAGCTTCGGCTATTTTTCCGCCGTGGTGCGGACTAAATAGCAGCACTTCATCTTTATAGAGATGATAAACACCTTTGAATCGTTTTCCCATACCAATCGGCCACGTCATCGGCGCACAATTGATGTTCAATACGCTTTCGACCTCATCCAGCAATTCAATCGGTTCACGCCCCTCTCGATCAAGTTTGTTGATAAAAGTTAAAATCGGAGTAGTGCGCAGTCGACAAACTTCCATCAGTTTTATTGTCCGGTCCTCAACCCCTTTGGCCACATCGATCACCATCAGTGCGGAATCGACCGCGGTTAAAGTTCGATAGGTATCTTCGGAAAAATCTTCGTGCCCGGGAGTATCGAGTAGGTTGAGAATACAGTCATTATGCTCGAATTGCATTACTGATGTGGTAACGGAAATTCCTCGTTCCTTTTCCATCTCCATCCAATCCGAAGTCGCGTGACGAGCCGCTTTCCGTCCTTTTACGGAACCCGCCAACTGAATGGCACCACCGAATAACAGCAATTTTTCCGTGATCGTGGTTTTACCGGCATCAGGATGGGAGATAATTGCAAACGTACGCCTGCGTTGCATTTCTGAAAGTAATTCTGACATGCTTGAGAGAAGGAAAACAAAAACGTGCAATTATAACGTAATTTTCGCTTCCATTCTCAATCGTATCCTTGGGGATTTTTTTTCTGCCAACGCCAAGTATCCGCCATCATATCTTTTAGCGTTTTTTCAGCTTTCCAGAGCAGAACCCGGTATGCCAAATCCGGGTTGGCATAACATTCGGCAATATCGCCAGGCCTTCTCGGGGCAATTTTGTAGTTAACATCTTGTCCGGTCTCTTCGGTGAACGCATGGATCATATCCAGCACGCTATAACCATTTCCGGTTCCCAAATTGAAGGCCTCGCAGACGCTATCGGAAACTTCCTGTTGCAACAAAAACTCAAGTGCTTTGACATGCCCTTTAGCTAAGTCAACTACATGGATATAATCCCTGACTCCGGTTCCATCTTTGGTTGGATAATCATTGCCAAACACCGACAAAACTTCCAATTTACCGATCGCCACTTGAGATAAAAACGGCATCAAATTATTCGGAATACCATTTGGATCTTCGCCAATTAGTCCGCTGGCATGAGCCCCAACCGGATTAAAATATCTCAATATAGCGATTTTCCACGGAATATTCTTTTTGTTCAATCGGTCTGCAGCCGCAATATCGCGCAGAATATCTTCGATAAATAATTTAGTTCGACCATAGGGGTTGGTCGCTTTTAGAGGAAAGGATTCAATAATCGGTACAGTATGTGGATCCCCGTAAACAGTCGCTGAAGAACTGAATACCAAATTATTGACATTAAATTCATTCATCACCTCGCTCAATACCAAAGTCGAGTTGAGGTTGTTGTCGTAATAACTGACCGGCTGCTGACAAGATTCACCAACCGCTTTAAAACCGGCGAAGTGAATCGCTGCATCGACAGAATGTGACTGAAAAACCTGCCGTAAAGCGTTTTTATCTCTTACATCCAGTTGATAAAAATCCAACGATTTTCCGGTAATTTGCTGAATTCGTTTTATCGCTTCAAGCTTACTATTGGATAGGTTATCTACTACGACGACACGAAAATCGGCACCCAGAAGTTCCACACAAGTGTGGCTGCCAATATAGCCGGCTCCTCCGGTTACTAAAACGGTTTTAGTCATACATCAATCAATTGAAATTAATAGAAAACAGTTGATGGTTGTTATATTTAACGGAATTTGATTAGGGATGTTGCGGAATATCCCATTTAAAATTCAAAAAAAGAATTAGTCAAAGCACTGTTCTTTGACGGCAGTATACCATTCGTCTTCCCATTGCTCATCCTGTTCGGACCACCAAACCATGCCATCGGCATATGTCTTAACGAATTCGCATTGTCGCTTGATGAGTTCGAACGGTAAGATTTCCTTACTGACGCCGTCAGTTAACATGCCGCGCTGCCAAAGGACTGGAAATACCGGTTTAGCAAAACTTTTGGCGATATATAACTGAGTACTCATGGTGTAAAACAGATGCTCGGAATCCCCATACTGAACTAAAAAGGATGGATAAAGACTATCAGATGCTCGAAGAACCGGTTTGATCATGGTCAGAATTTTTTGATAATCCTGCATGCGGATATCCGGTTTTTGCAGTGCAAACCAAGGGGAATAAGGGAGCCCTAAAAAACCGAAATTAGTCCCGGGTAATACTTCTCTCGCCCATTCCAAAACCTTTAGATACCAATTGACGTGGAGCTCGCCAAGCTCATCGTCATTACGGTCCGTGGTAATTCTCCAACTATCGATCTGAAAAATAATCCGCCTTTTACCTTGATGTTTAAGCAATAATTCCTTAATCCTGAATTCGTCGGGCGGTTGATTGAAATTATCGCCCTCTCCTAACAGCTCATCTTCGTAAAGAACTGTTACCGGATAACCCAACCAAGGATAGACTTTGCCTTGATATTGGCTACCGTCAAGCACGGCAAAAGCTTCGACCTGACCTGCAGCGGAAGGACTGACTGCGAGATCCTGGTTAATCTTTTCGACCAGTTCGTTTTTTCCCGTTCCTTTTACGGCCAACCAAAACGGGATTGACAATAAAACCATTCCGAAAAGAAAAAGACCTTTCTTGACCATGACGCGTCTGCAGCATTATTCACTCATACAAAATTTTTGTATGATATCGGGTTAAAATTCATAACTACTTATTTAGAAAAGTAGTCTACTTGAAATAAATAAGCAATTTTCGTTCTAACGATTTTAACTTATTATTTTTAAAACAATAATGATTATTAATAAAATTTACTTAAACTATTCGTGTTAAATAACCTGACAGTTTCGACTTTCATCAAAAATGGTAACTGAGCTCGATTCTGAAATGATCATCTTCTCTTAAAAAATAAGGGCTATCATATGGCGGCGAACCGGCATAAAATCGCATCTCCGCCTCTATTTTCCAACTGTCGCCAATTCGACGGCTGGCTTCGATATTATAAAATTTGGTATTGCTAGTCCTGTCGAACATTACACCCGCCAAAATCTCCGTACTTTGCTCGTCATTAAAACCGAAACGCAAGGCGGTTAAAAAATCGTCCTGAAAAGGGGCGTAAAAATTACCCGAACCTCGGGTATCGTACATATATTCGAGAACAAACCCTACATCCAACCCGGTTTCATACAAGTCGAACAAGGTATACTCCAAACCGCCGACTGCAGCAAAATAGGTCTTATCCATTCCGGAACGAACCATCGCCTCCAATTTCCACAACCAGCTTTCATGAGTCATTTGCAGATCCAGACTGGTTTGATTGATGGTTTCGTAGAACGGAACCAACTTTAAACGCCCGTTGTCTTCGATAGAAGGTATAAATCGAGGCTCCCTGTTCATCCCGTAAAAATGGGAAATGCCAATATCCCAGTCGCCGATGTAATGCGACCAACGTAAGGCATAAGACATATGTTTTTCCAATCCGCTTCTATCGTAAATCGCATCGTTAACTGCAATTTCAGGAATCAATCTAAAACGTCCCTCGACGCCGGAAAAGGTTCTTTCTCTAAAACCCGGCATGACGAATAAATCAACGGTTCCCCAATCATTGATTAGTGCCAAGTTAATCATCGGTTGTCCGAGTTTGTCTTCGGTATCGATGTTTTCTACCAAATCGGTTTGATTGATAATATCGATCAAGTGCAAGCCTTCTGCCACTCCCCAAAAGACCTTCCGGAAACCAACCCGCAGTTCCCAGCTCCGCTCAACCATCAGCCACGTCAACTCGCGAATATCAAAATGAGTTCTACGATTATCGTGTTGCGAGTAACGATAGAACGGCACGAAAGCAAAACTTTGCCTGCCGTCGTCCCATTTCTTATAAAATTCCGCCTGAAAAACTCCCGATACGTAATTATTGTGTTGTTCGGGAGCCAGACCGTCGTGCAGAAAAGCCAAGTCCTCGACGCCGACATAACCTGAAATATCCCACTCTTTCAGAATAGCCGGTTTAACGTCAGCATCATCGTACCTGACATCAGCGATGTTTTGTTCGGTATCGGCAAACACCAAGGGAGTAGCATCCTGGTCATGGTACCGATTCGTTTTTAACCATATCGTTAGCTGTAACTGTTGTCGCCCGCTTTTGGATTGCACGCGAGACGAAAATCGCTCGATATCAACCTCTTGTTTGAGATCCAACACTATTCGAGTTTTGTCTGGACCGTGGTTTGCCGCGCGTACGCCTCGTAAAAAATTCAACTGCGCGGGTGATTGGATCGGCGAATTACCTAAATGAGCTCCTGAAAAATCCAAAACCAAACGTTGCGGCTGTTTCAGCGTAAAAATCTTGTAATGGCTATTGTTAGGTATAGAAAACGAAAGAACTACGCTGTTTTCCGTTGCCGTTGCCGTTTCTGCCCCAACCCACAAGACTGAGCCCATATCAGCCCTTACCGGGATCAACGGCAACGACAGTAAATTGATTAGCAGAATAATCGAATAGCGCATAAAACTATTTTAATTTCTATAACATACCAATTATAGTTGAGAAAATACATTTATTACGAATTAACACTAATCTCATCACCCAGTTCCAATTCTAGCAACTGCTGGGCGCTGGCTTGATTGGCCGCTATTTCGATCAAACCGGTCGAATTGACATACCAGAACAGGTCACCCTCTTCCACCTTGCAAAAGGTCGCGGCCTGTTGAATCAATCGTTGGCGAACACATAGCACTTTTCCTTTCCAAGCTGGCTGGTAGCGGATACCGCTCATCGCATTGCCGTAATGATCGAAAAAGATAATTTGGTTTAGATCGTCCTTCCATCCTGCAACCTTCTTATCAATAGGGCGCAGACACTCTGTCGCAGTAAGCTCCGATAAACGAGCCGCAATCGGGGCAAAAATATCTCGCCCATGAAAACTCACAGAGCAGTTTTCAGGCTGCCAGATAATCTCGAACCAGCGACAGTCTGCGGCCTGTATCGCTAAGGTATTGAAGAGTCCGTTATCGGGACCAACATAGAAACGCCCATCCGCTTCCAAAACCACTCCAGAGCGTTCCCCACCAACGCCAGGATCGACTACCGCCAGAAATATAGTACCTGCTGGAAATGTTCGACATAACGCCGCCAACAAATAAGAACTGAAAAAGGGATTTGCCTTCGGGGCATTGCTGAGTAGATTGATGACTTTACTGCCAGGTGAAATCCCCTCAATCACCGATTCCATCTGCCCCAAATAAGGACCTTCCGCACCGAAATCGGTGAACAGAACGATTGTCATCACTAAAGCTCCAGAATTTCGAGACTTTTATCCTGCCAATTGAACCAGTTTGAAACCACCGTTTGGTTGGAATCGAATTCGTAAGGTGTGCGTTCTCCGCTGCGATCAATTTTGAGGTTTTTGAAATCGAATAATTCGGTATCACCCAACTGGGAAGGTGCAATATTTTGCATCGCGGTAAAAATCGCTTCGGTACGACCGCCGCCTTTTCTATCCCACTCCGCTAGCATGGCTTTAATATTTTGACGTTGTAAATTTTCCTGCGAACCGCATAAATTGCATGGAATAATCGGAAACTCCATCGCATCGGCGTAACGCTTGATATCTCTTTCGCGACAATAGGCTAATGGCCTAATCACGATATTACGCTTATCGTCCGACAGTAATTTCGGCGGCATCGCGGAAATTCGCGAACCGTAGAACATATTCAAAAATAATGTTTCGACAATATCATCTTTGTGATGGCCCAATGCGATTTTTGTCGCGCCGATTTCTTCGGCGAACGAATACAGTGTTCCTCGTCGCAAACGCGAACACAATCCGCAAGTGGTTTTACCTTCCGGGATCTTATCTTTGACGATCGAATACGTATCGCGGTTAATGATATGGTATTCGATACTAAGTCCGTCCAGATACGTCGGCAGTACATGTTCTGGAAACCCCGGCTGTTTCTGGTCCAGATTCACTGCAATCAGGTCGAAATCGATCGGTGCGCTTTTTTGCAGACTCATCAAAATGCTTAACAACGTGTAACTGTCCGCTCCGCCTGACAAACATACCATGACGCGGTCACCGGGCTCGATCATATTGTAATCCTCGATCGCCTGGCCGGTCTGGCGTCGCAATCTTTTTTGCAACTTATTGAAATTGTATTTCGCTGAACCTGTTAATGTCTTCATTCAAAATCGGCATTAATCCGGAAAAACTGGCCATTATCGCCTAATTACTTTATAAATTAAATACTTAATAAGATTAAGTTCGTCCGGTGTTTTCAATTTGTGCTCTGACTCGATCGCGATGAATAAACAACCACTGGATCGCCAGTATCGGGATTGCCGATTCAATCCGGCCCTCCTCCAACATGCGGTAGACATCGGGAAATTTGATAGCGCTGACGCGAATATCCTCATCCTCATGATCCAAACCATGGATACCGCCGACAGTGCTGGTATCGACGCGCCCGTAGAACAGCGTAATCCATTCCGAAGAACCGCCTGGCGTGGTATAGAAGCGGTTGATCACACTTAATTCCAGGATCTTGCAACCGGCTTCCTCAAGCGATTCCCGAATCGCCACCTCTTCCGCCGTTTCGCCTTCTTCGATCGCACCGGCGACAATCTCGACTAGCCAGGCACGTTCCGGCTGCAAAATAGCGCCTACTCTGAACTGCTCGATCAGAACCACTTCATCGCGAACTGGGTCGTACAACAATACCGCAACGCAATTTCCTCGGCGGAAAAGTTCGCGTGACAGTTCACCGCTCCAACCACCCTGAAACAGCGTATGTTTCAGGCGATATTTTTCCAACCGGAAAAAACCGTTATAGACCGTCTCCTTGGCGACAATTTCGAAATGCTGATCGGTCATGGTTTGTACTCAACCCGGTAAATCACGCCTAAGGTATCGTCAGTGATCAACAAACTGCCGTCCGGCATTTGCAGTATATCGGTGGGGCGTCCAAGAACATTGTCATCTTCGGTCAACCAACCGCTTATAAACGACTGTTCTTTATATGGTTTTCCGTTTTTGAAGCGAACGACCGCCACCCGATAACCATGCGGTTTGCTTCGGTTCCAAGAACCATGTTGCGCCACAAACAATTGCAGATGAAAACGTTCGGGGAACTGATTGCCTGTGTAAAACCGCAACCCCAAAGGCGCCATATGGGCCTTGAACTTCCATTCGGGGCTCGTAAACTCGCTACATTTTCTGCCATCAGACAGTTCCGGATCGGCAATGTAGCCGCCATGACAATAAGGGTAACCGAAATGCTGCCCGTTTTTTGTCCAGCGGTTCAGTTCGTCCGGCGGTAAATCGTCACCCAAATAATCACGTCCGTTTTCGGTAAAGAACAAATCGCCGGTACCAGGTTGCCAATCATAACCGACAGTGTTGCGAATACCGCCGGCCAGAATCTCAAAATCACTGCCATCGGCGTTCAGTCTGACCAAAGACGCGTAGATTTCCTTATCGGGTTTGCATATATTGCAGGGAGCGCCAACGGCAGTATACAGCTTGCCATCCGGTCCGAAACGCAGATATTTCCAACCGTGGTGCTTATCGCTCGGCAATTTATCATAAACTACTACCGGTTCCGGTGGATTCGATAGGTGATCGCCGATATTATCGAAACGGATGATACGATTGGTTTCAGCCACAAAGAGCTGGTTATTACGATAGGCTACGCCATTCGGCATATAAAGACCTTTAGCCAATTCGTAACGCCGTTCGGCCACACCGTCCTGGTTTTCATCCTGTAAGGCATACACGCTACCCTGCTGACGTGTGCCTACGTATACGATCCCATTATCGCCCAACGCTAAAGTTCGGGCATTGGGTACATTGTCTGCAAACAGCGAAATTTTAAAGCCGGGAGGCAGCTGTAACGCTTGCAGAACCTTCTGTTTATCTGTCTCGGCCGCGCTGGCTAACTGGCTTGCTGCGATCAGCAATAAACTGGCAAATATTCTCATTTGGCAACCTCGTGAAATAAAAATTGATAGTTTTTTACAAACCACAAGCGATTATCCCGGTTACTTCTGATTTGGATCGCAACACCGGCTACCGCAAGAACCTTCTTTTTAAAGCGGCACGCGATATTCGCACAGTGTCTTGCCGACTAAACACGAATGCAACCAGGAAATTGTTCATCGTTATTTAAACTTTTATCAATCTTAACACTCTATCAGTTGAATTTGATCATTCGCATCCTTATATTTGCAATAACTATTAAACCAAAGGGTTAACCAACATGATGAGAATACTTTTGTTTCTGGCGACAAACGCAGCAATCCTGGTTGTCATCAGTATTATTTTCAACCTGCTCGGATTACGAAGCACACTTGATGCTCAAGGCGTTAATCTCAATCTGGATGCTTTGTTAGTGATGTCCGCGATTATCGGCATGACCGGCTCAGTTATTTCGCTGGCCATGTCCAAGTGGTCCGCCAAGCGAGCTATGGGCGTGCATGTCATCGAACGGCCGCAAAACCAGACCGAACAATGGTTGCTGAATATCGTTTCCCAACAGGCCAGACAGGCCGGTATCGGCGTGCCTGAAGTCGGTATTTTCCAGACGCCCGAACCCAATGCCTTTGCCACCGGCATGAATCGAAACAATGCGTTGGTCGCAGTCAGCACCGGCCTACTGCAAAACATGGACGCCGATGAAGTTGAAGCGGTTGTCGGTCATGAAATCAGCCATGTCGCCAACGGCGATATGGTCACTATGGCGTTGATGCAAGGCGTCGTGAATACGTTCGTTTATTTCTTCGCAACCGTCATTGGACATTTTGTCGATCGCGTTGTTTTCAAGACCGAACGTGGCTACGGCCCGGCCTATTATGTGACGCAAATGGTCATGCAAATCGTATTGTCGATACTGGCTTCAATGCTGGTCATGTGGTTCTCGCGTTACCGAGAATACCGCGCCGATGCAGGCGGCGCTAAACTGGCCGGCAGAGATAAAATGATCGGCGCACTGCGAGCCTTGCAAAGAGCCCACAATCCTCAGGATTTACCGGGTCAGCTGGCCGCTTTCGGCATCAACGGCGGTGGCATGCAAAGATTGTTTATGAGCCATCCGCCTCTGGAAGAACGTATCGCCGCATTGCAAAACATGCGTTAATATCCTTTCTTGTACGCCGGCTTATCGCCGGCGTTTTTTATGCACCAGTTTATCCGTTTTCGTTTAAACATCAGTTACGACCGTTATCTCAGCGTTTACCAGGGCGTCAGCAAAACTGTCCGGGTAAAGGCCGAAGACGGACGCATCATCGATTTCCCGGCCGGAAATATTCAACCCTTCTTAACCAAAGACGGGATTAGCGGTTATTTTGAAATGAAATTGACCGAGCAATACAAATTTGTCGAAATAAGAAAATTAGGTTGATTCAGAATAGTCGCTATTAATTCTGAACTTTATCCGTCACTTTTTACTTTTTCTCTTTATTTTCGTGTGGTTTAATCAATGCATTATTGGCATTGGTAAACGCCTTTCCGCGGCTAGCAAGAAAACAAATCGACAACGCATCTGTCGGCCGCCGTCTGTTTTCATATTGATTAGACAATGGTTATAAATGCTGGCCCCCATCGACTACAAACTTTTATCCATCCCTTAATTTGGAGGTTGTATGTCCGGAAAAGAAAATGATCCGTTAAAGGGTCATCCTAAATATTATCGAACCATCGTCATCTTGCTTTCTGCAGCTTTTATACTTGAAGCGCTATTCCTGCTGTTCATTAACCTCCGACCAATCGAAAGCGCTCTGGAATATTATTTCGGCAAGAAAATGGGGTTTTTGGTACAACTCTTTTTTTGGGCCGCATTAGGCGCAACAATTGCTTCATCCATTTTTCTAGGCAAAGACAAGGAATTGAATGAACTCGAGCGGGAAAAGGCCAAACCGAATCCCGAGATTTTACGTTATCCGAACGAAATTGATGTATGGCTTTATGGCCAACGGATTTTAACAAGCGGTTTTTTGGGTATTATCGGAGCCGGCTTATTTATCGTCGGCCTATGGTATTTTGATCTTACGCTTGACGAGTTTGGGTCCAAACACAAATTATTTCTCGCAATCGTGTCATTTATTGTCGGGTTGTATCAGGGGAACTTTTTAGTGGCTTTGAATTCCCTTTCCAAAAAGTTATTCCAACAAAAAATTGAGAAATAGCGGATAAAAGACTTATTTTCTAATTTTGGTGCCTTTTAGCTAATAGGAAAGAGTTATAAATATTTTGATAGATCAAATAAAACACGGGCCCCAGTACCGCAAACGGACTTATATATTCTAAAGCAACCCACGCCATCAACATGGTGTTTTTTTGCCCCAACGATTGACTCGCTTCGATAGCATGACCGCGTCCTCCTATAAGTCTTCCGACCACAAAATTAACGATACATATAACCAGCGAGACAATGGCTATTTCACAAACGGCCCAATAAGAAATTTCACTGTTAAATAAATAGGCAGAGGCCTTTGACGTCGCCAAATATAATACTAATAACCAAATATAAAAAGAGACTTCTTTCTTCGATAGCAGCGCCCTCGTAAATTTATCAGAAGTATTTTTGAGGATCTGAGCCAAAAATAACGGAATCAGAACCACGGCCAGTGTCGAAATAAGGATATTCCGGCTCGATAGTTCGCTTTCTATGGGCATCATCTTGGGAAGAAAAAAAGGAAGAAGCAATGCCACCAAACAATTTGTGATCACAACTGCTGAAATCACGTAATCCACGTCTTTCTTTATAAAATCGATCACTACCGGCGCTGCAGTCGCGGTGGGTGTGACGGCGACCAAAAATGCCACTGTTGCAACCGTTGGTTCCCAACTAACAAATAAACCGTAGGACACCGCAGATATAACAACCATCGCAATAAATATCGATAAAACGTGAAGGTAAACCCGTTTATCTTTCGGGAAAGATGCCGATAAAAACGGGAAAAACAGCATTACCATGATTAAATATTTAATCAGATAGGAATACTGATGGCCTTGGTTGAAAGTAAAACCGAAAACAATCACACCGAAAAGCAATAGAGGATTTTTATTCATCTTAGGGCGGTAAATAATTCTAAATGGCTACTTTTTAAATGTAACCCTCGGGCTAGTTTCCAAAGTTCTACTGCAATATTCGTTGAGACGGCCGTCGAACTTCGACGGTTAGTATTTTCATAAACAAAATGCTTACCCATTTTCGCATTTTTAAATGACATCCAACGCTATTTTTAGAGCACTCAACCAAAACCATTTGAGGTCAGTGGTATTCTGCTGTTTACAGAGCATCTAAAGTCGTCTACTGTTTTCTGCTCATACTATTAATCCTTTTCAAATCTAGGAATGATAGTTTTATTAGACATTATCACTTACCCATCGATATGTACGGTTTTTGAGTTGAAAGGAAGTAAAATGTTTACTTTCTATTGCGGACAAATAAATGAAGCCTTTTCCTCTATTCTCTGTCTCGATATTTTTGGTACAAGGTTCGTTCAATCCACAGCAGCATCAGAGCAACTTGCCGGTTTTTGGTGTGAGCTAACCGGTACCTCTTTATCAGAAAGTCTTAATTTGAGGCAATTTGATATTGATGTAGGAGGCTGGGCATCGGCCGGTATTTATTACAACCCAAGCCAACCGGAAAACCGCATGAACGGACCGGTCAAGTTTAACGACCGCGCCAACGAGTTCCATCTCAACCAATTTAATCTATTTTGGCAATCCGAATTAACCAAGCTAGATCATTGGGATATGGGCGGAAGGGTCGATGTTATGTTAGGTACTGATGCCCGTTTCACACAGGCGACTGGCCTGGATGACGAACTCATCAGTGAAAACGATTTCCGTTTTTACGACCTAGCCATACCACAAGCCTTCGTAACGGTATACGCACCGGTTGGCAACGGACTGACATTACAATTTGGGCATTTTTACTCGTTGTTAGGTAGCGAATCGGTAGCATCCCCCAACAATTTCTTTACTTCGCACACCTATGTCATGCCGGTTGAGCCTTTTACCCATACCGGCGCTTTATTCGAATACTCACTCGACGATCATTTGAGTGTCAGCGGAGGTGGTGTTTTAGGATGGGATAATTTTTCAAAAGATTACTCGCGGTGGAATTTTCTTGGTAATATCGTTTGGCATAGTGACAACGAGGAAACCCTAATGTCACTAGCGGCGAGCAGCGGCGACGTCTCCAGACACTCTAATAATCATACGATGTATACATTAATTGTCGAACAACAATTGAGTGAACAATGGCGTTATCGCTTTCAACATGATCTGGGCTTTGAAGAGCATGGAACGGCTTCGAATCGTCTACAACAATGGTACGGACTCAGCCAATATTTGTTTTACGATGTAAACCCGCAGGTAAGTTTCGGCTTGAGGTTTGAGTGGTTCCGGGATGATGATGGTGGCAGAGTGTTAAATGAGGCTGCCAGTTACTATAATGTCACTTTCGGGTTGAACTGGGAACCTTCTCCATGGATCCGTTTTCGACCGGAAATTAGGTATGATTGGGCCGATAAAAATGGAGTGGCGGTATTCGACGACGACAGTCAGAATCAACAATGGCTGATGGGCGGAGATATTTTGCTGATTTTTTAGTTGCTTGCGCTGTAAACAGTAGGAAAACTTGAGAATGGTTGTAGCGCTACTTCATTTTGAAATAATCAAACACAAAATTGGCGCGCATCGTTCATATTCATTCTGAGCGTAGTGTATCGACGATAATTTTAAAAGTGAATTGAAGTACTCTCCAATTATATCGGCGTCCAAGCAGTCATTCCCGGTCAATACCTAGATCTTCAATCATATAAAAACGGAGCCCGAAGGCTCCGTTTTCCATTACTCCTCAGCCGCAACACTGATTTTTTTCGGCTTGACCGCTTCCCGTTTCGGAATGATGATTTCCAACACGCCGTTCTTGGATTTGGCGCTGATGCCTTCAGCATCTGCCGTATCCGGCAGGCTAAAGCGTCGATAGAAAGAACCGAAGGAACGTTCGATGCGCTTATAACCTTCTTTTTCGGTTTTGGATTCGCTTTCTTTTTCGCCTTTGATCGTCAGAACACCGTCTTCCATGCTCACATCGATATCTTCCGGTTTAACGCCCGGTATATCGGCGTGTAATACGAAACGATCGGTTTCTTCCTTGATGTCGACGGCCGGCGTCCATTGTGCTGTGGCGATCGAACCGCCTTCGGTATCGCCTTCATGCATGCGCTCCAATTCGCGTTGTAGTTGGTTCAACAAATTCCAGGGTTCGTAACGTGTAATAGCCATATTTTCCTCCAGTCCGGTTTTGCCGGAACAAATATTAATCATGTTCTCAGAAAGGGGCAATCGGCCATTCCGACCGCCCTGTTCAAACCTTGGGAAAGCTTTCTTACCGGTTAATATGGCATCGATTTTTTAAATTTCAACCCACCCAAACTCTGGCGTTTCGAAACATCCGCATCCAGGCACCGTCTTCCGCCCAATCGTCAGGATGCCAAGAATTCTGAAGCGTTCTGAAACAACGCTCGGGATGCGGCATCATGATGGTGAAACGTCCGTCGATCGTCGTTAAGCCGGTGATACCGAGCGGTGAACCGTTCGGATTGGCCGGGAAAGCGGTCGTCACTTGTCCGTAGTTATCGACATAACTGAGCACAACGGAAGCGTGCTCCGGTTTACCGGAAAATTCGGCGCGTCCCTCGCCGTGAGCGACGACAACTGGCATCATCGAACCTTCCATACCGGCAAAGAAAATCGACGGCGAAGGCTGAATTTTAACCATTGCCACCCGGGCTTCGAATTGTTCGGAATCGTTACGTTTAAAGGCCGGCCAATGATCCGCACCGGGAATGATTTCCTTCAACCCGGACATCATCTGGCACCCGTTGCAGACGCCGAGTCCGAAAGTATCCGAACGTTTGAAAAAAGCCGCAAATTCCTCTCTGGCATTAGCGTTGAATAAAATGGATTTGGCCCAACCGCCGCCGGCGCCCAATACGTCGCCGTATGAAAAACCGCCGCAAGCGACGAGACCGGTGAATGCGCTCAAGCTGACCCTGCCGGATATAATGTCGGTCATATGCACGTCGAGCGCCTGGAAACCGGCTCTATCGAAGGCGGCCGCCATTTCGACGTGGCCGTTGACGCCCTGCTCCCTTAGAATCGCGACTTTAGGTTTATCCTGACCCGCAAAGCGGGTACTAAGATCTTCGTTAATAGCGTAAGTCAAGAATACGGACAAGCCGGGATCGTTGTCGTCGGCGATGCGTTCGAATTGCTGGCGTGCGCAATCGGGGTTATCGCGCAAGGCCTGCATGCGATAACTGACCTCCGACCAAGTTTGCTGTGACTCTGCCCTATCCGCCCGGTAAAGTTCTTGATCTCCACGGCGTATGCGCAGTGCTTGGCCGGGCACGACTTCGCCGATTCGGAAACTAAAATCGTCCAATCCCGCTTGGTCGAGCACGCGGGCAACTTGGCTCAAATCGCCGGCACGTACTTGGATGACCGCACCCAATTCCTCGTTGAATAATGCCGCCAAGACGTCGTCGCCCAACTCCGAAATATCCAAATCGATACCCTTGCGGCCAGCGAACAGCATTTCGGCTACCGTTGCCAGCAAACCACCGTCGGCCCGGTCGTGATAGGCCAGAATCAAACCCTTTTCATTAAGCTTCTGAATAGTGTCGAAAAAACGCTTGAACAAGGCCGGATCGTCCAGATCGGGGGCAACGTTACCCAATCGATTGTAGACTTGCGCCAACACCGAACCCCCGAGGCGATTTTTACCCTGCCCCAAGTCGATCAGCAGCAAAACGCTATCTTCGGCTTTTAGCTCCGGCGTCAAGGTTAGCCTGACGTCGGCCACCGGCGCAAAGGCGGTGATGATCAAAGACAACGGCGCGGTCATGTTCTTGTCGCCGGCATCGTCCTTCCAAACCGTTTTCATCGACAAGGAATCCTTCCCGACCGGTATCGCCAATCCTAACTGCGGGCAGAGTTCCATGCCGACCGCCTTGACCGTGTCGAACAAATCGGCGTCTTCGCCCGGCGCTCCGCAAGCTGCCATCCAGTTGGCGGACAATTTGACGTCGTTTAAGTTAGCGATACGCGCGGCAGCCAAATTCGTCAAGGCTTCGCCTATCGCCATGCGGCCGGATGCCGGACCGTCGATTAGAGCCAGCGGCGTACGTTCGCCCATTGCCATCGCTTCGCCGGTATATGCATTGAAGCCGGAAGCAGTGACTCCGACGTCGGCCACCGGCACCTGCCAAGGACCGACCAATTGATCGCGGGCCACCAAGCCGGTCACCGAGCGGTCGCCGATATGGATCAAGAAACTCTTATCGGCGACTGCCGGAAATGCCAACACGCGCTCGACGGCTTCACGCAATTCAACGTCGGCGAGATCCAGGTCCGGCAGTTTTTTCTGCAGACGCTGAACGTCTC
>JBNLEI010000132.1:0-3735 GCA_050304855.1 Methylococcaceae bacterium | reverse complement strand
GCTGTTATCAATCTGTTGAATATAGGCCAGGGTGCTCAAAACAAGCTTTCGCATAAATTGGTGCATTTATGCAAAGCACCCTGTTTGGTCGGGAACTCTGTTGAATGAGCTTGGTGGTCTCTAACAAGGGAATGTTCGTTTCTTTATGCTTCTGGACTGCAAGAAAGTTTTAGCGTTTTAAGTAAAATTTAACAATTTTGTTTGACGATAGCTAACCGGTCAAAAGTTTACATTTTTCCAGGTTAAAAGACATGAAGTGAATAAGTTAAAAATAGAGTCAAGGAAAATAAAATCTAAATAATAATGCCTTGGAAAATAATACGTCAGGAATCGGTACACAACTAGAAAATAGTGGTACGAAACAACTTGGCTTATGTTCCGTATTTGCGTTCTGGTAATTGGTGTCGTTAGGCCGGTAGCAATCGCTAATGGATTGGTTCTGTTATTGCATTTATTTTGACAGGAGGAATAGAAAATGTGTAAGCGAATACTTGTCATTTTTTTCGGAGTCCTCGCCCTAACCGGTTCTGTCCCTGCATTCGCCGAACAGGAAGTCCTTTACAGTGAGAACTTTGAAGCTGGAACGGCTGAAAGTTGGGAATTAGAGCAAGGTTGGAGAGTGGAAAACGATGAAGGCAATTTTGTACTCAGCGGGGAAGGGCATCATTGGGCGAGATTGCAAAGAGGTCAGGATTGGGCTGATTATACTTTTCGAGCCCGCCTTAAGCTGATTAGAGGCGGAATTCATCTGAATTATCGCGTTAGCGAGAACGGGCGGTATTTCATTGGTTTCCGGGAGGACGGCGTCTATCTCAACAAGGAAACCCCCTGGGGTAAATTCTTCGAGCTCGCTGCAACAAATGATACACGTATCGGGTTTAACGTATGGCATGATGTCGAGATTCGAGGTGAACGGGGGAATATTAGGGTCTATCTGGATGGAGTGTTGGCAATTAATGCCAGGGACGATACTCCCCTTACCGAAGGTAGTATAGCGTTTGAAACTTTTGAGCGCTCTTTTGCTTACATAGACGACATAGCGGTAGACGTACAACGCGGCAAGTCGGAAATTAAAATGAGCGATAAAAGTTCGTACAATAGGGCGGCAACCGTCTTAACGCCGTTGTACCTGTACTATTTGGAACGGTATTTTTCCGGCAAACCGGTCGAGGCCGACCTTGATCTGTATATTCGTTCGGTATTAGAAGAATCAAAGGCGGGCCGCGAAATGCTGCGGCGAGTATTGGCGAACTATAAAGCTATTCCTTTGGAAACTCGGTACCAGATGTTTGATGCCGAAGTGGTCACGATGACGGCCGAAGGAAACAAACCGATTGATCTGAATGATATCAAAGACCGCTTGGCGGAAGTTTCACCAACGCTTGGTCTGGACCTGGGCGGCGCACCCGCGGTGCCGACCAAGCTGGTCGCTACGAATACGTCGGCCTGGGATGAGGAGTTCCCGAAATACGAGATAACACTGAAGTGGCAGAGTAACTCCAACAATGAAGACGGATTTCGGATTTATCGTGTATTTAAGTCCGCTAACGCCGCCGCGACACAAAAGCCCGCTTTGGCGGCGAGTGTCGGACCCAATGTTGAAACATACCGGGATTTATTGACCAAACCAGCCGACAAAGCAGACCTGTATTGTTATGAGGTCAGAGCTTATCGAGTCAGTCCCGTCGCCTTGGTTGGACAGACGCCGCCGGTCTACGAATCGGGGCCGTCTAATTCGACCTGTGCATCGTATTCGACAACTCCGCCGCCTAAATTGCCGGATTTGGACGGAGATGGTATCCCTGATTTTCTCGATGAATGTCCTAGTCAAAAAGGTACGCTCACGCACGGTTGTCCCGATTTGGATTCGGATGGAATACCCAATAAAGATGATTTTTGTCCGTCCCAGGTGGGGTTGCCTTCCGGCAAATACATTCCCAAAAACCGGCACGGTTGTCCGCAGAGGTACAATCTTAGGTGGATGGGTATGAAAGCAATCAACAACTCGGCGGCTTATGCCTTTTCGGGGTACAAGATTTTACCTGATAAAAAATTGTTCGATAACGAAAAGCATAACGACAATAATTTCGGCGGAGGCGAAGAGCCTTATTTGTTGTTTACGTGGAATAACGGCATTACCTCGAAAGGAACATTAGAACACGGATCATCTCGGTGGTGCTGTGGGGAAGGCGTGGATATCAAAAAAGGCGATGATTACGAGCCGGACAAAATCGGTTTCGGAGAAGAGTATCCCCTTCAATTGAACGACCTGCGTAATACCGGGCTGACAATTTGGCCTGCAGTAGCAGGGTTCTCGGCGGAGATTGACACCAAGCTGGGGTTGGGTGTCAATACCACATTGATGGAGCGAGACTACGACGCCACGATCACGGTCGAGGAAGAGGCCGATGCCCTTGAAGCGGCTTTTAAGATCGGCGGGAAAGTGGTTGGGACGACAGCGGGCTGTATCGGTAGCGGCGGTCTGGGCTGTTTGATGTCCATCGGCGATACCATAAAAAGCGTCATTGACGATATTCTTGGCTTGTCTAATGCTTCTCAGAACGTAACCGTTAACGACCCTGACGATTTGCAAGGCACCGATTTCTGGGCCATCACTGCTGCCGATGCTGCGTCGCGGACTGCTGCGAATGGGGCATATCCTTTCTACTTTTGGGAAATGCCTTCCGACATTAGCTGGTTCTGCACGTGGATGCCCTGCAATGTAGGGCAGGGATATCCCAGATATATGCGGATCAAACCGTATTATTGCCTTTCTCGAGAAGGTATGTCGGCCAGTGAGATTAAACAGAACTGTGCGCCTTCGAAAGCAAATGTCGTGTTGCCTTGGCCGATGAAGTCCCCGTAAGTTACATCTGGACAAGTGACTGGCTAGATATGGCTTTCATCCATTCGCTCTCTGCTAGCCGGAGGGCGGATGGACGGAGCTAGCATCCTATATTGTGCAGTACCTGGCGGTTACGGTCGAAGAATTAAAATGCCATGGAATCCACTGTCCTTTAACCGAGGCAGTCAAAATGAAACCTCTCGACCCGTCGAGTATGTTTTTTCCAGCTATTGCTTGCGGTCATCCTCGGTCATCAAACGCGCTGCCAACTGGTGATCGGAAAATTTCTCCAACGCATGGCCGATTTGCAGACAGTGCCCGCCTTGTGCGGCATACTGTTCGCTGAAATCGTGGATAAAATCCATAACGGTATGATCGATCAAATAGCCGTCGGAGAAATTGAAGACAACGGTCTTCCCGTTCTCCAACTCATTGACCGCAGTTTTCAACGGCAGGAAATTGGAAAACAGCGCCGAACCGATGATTTTGACGACGATCGTATGGTTGTTTGGCCGGCGGATTGTGAAATGGATTTTGAACATGTTCTCCGGCCACACCCCGCGGGCCAGATGAATGACCAGTTTGACCGCGATGCCAATCGCGACGCCAATCAATAAGTCGGTCGCTAATACTCCGATTATCGTAATCAGGAATAACGCCAGCTGTTCCACACCAATATCCAGCACTTTCCTGAACGACTGCGGAGAAGCCAGGCGGTAGCCGGTATAAACCAGCAAGACAGCCAAAGTCGCCAGCGGAATATTGTGGATCAGATGCGGAAACAACGCGACGAATAACAATAGAATCAGGCCGTGAAAAAAATTGGCCCAACCGGTTTTTGCGCCGTTATTGACGTTGGCGGAGCTGCGCACGATTTCGGCGATCATCGG
>JBNLEI010000131.1:0-1764 GCA_050304855.1 Methylococcaceae bacterium | reverse complement strand
CCCTCGCTTTGCGCCATGAAGCCGAGAACGGCAAACACGCCGAATCCGGTCAAGAGGGAATAGCCGCTGTTGATCAGGGCAATGATGACGGCGTTACGGGTGATGTCGGTTTTCTCTGGAAGATAGCTGGCGTACGCGATCATGATGCCGAATCCCAGGCTTAGCGTGAAAAAAATCTGGCTGTAGGCATCGATCCAGACCTCGGGTTCGGTTAATTTCGAGAAGTCGGGAGTCAGATAGACGGCGACGCCCTCCATGGCACCGTCCAGTTGTAACGACCATGCAACCAGAACCAGCGTCAGAATCAGCAATAACGGCATCATGATCTTATTGGCCAACTCGATCCCATTCTGCACGCCCCGGTAGACAATCACCCAACTGGCAATCCAGATGACGATCAGACTATATAAAATCGGCGTTCGCACTTCGCCGAGGTCGGCCGGGTTGTCGCTCACGCGCAGGAACTCGTTGAAGAAAAAGGCATTGGGATCGCTACCCCATTCGAGATTGAAGGATAGAGCGAAAAAATTAAGGCACCAGGCGATGATGACCGAATAATACAGCTCGATACCGAACATGACGAAAATAACCGACCACCATCCCAGCCATTCCCAGCGTCGGCCGATTTTACGGTATGCCAGCGGCGCCGAGCCGATGCGTTCGTGACCTATGCCGTATTCGAGAATCAACAATGGAATGCCGGCCGTGACCAACGCAGTGAAATAAGGTATCAGAAAGGCGCCGCCGCCATGTTCGTAGGCAAGATAACTGAATCGCCAGATATTTCCCAGACCGATTGCGGAACCGACTGCAGCCAATATGAATCCGAGTTGAGAATTCCATTGCGCTCTTGCCATTCTGTTTCTCCCGTCGTTGAATGTGTTGTGTTTTATTGCGATTCTCAGGTATAAACACCGTCAGAAGCAAATTTCAACAAATTGAAGAGATGCCATTCATAATATAACGTTGACTTGGGCTTAACTGGTTTGTATAATTAAAAAGATAATATTCAGTTAAGCTATTTTTCTGAGTTGAGCGTAATGTTTCATTGGGCCCCGTTATGGGGTTTTTTATTTTGTGGCCATAGGCAAATGAAACATCCGATTGGTCGAGCTGTTTAGGGAAGAGCCTAAGGCTCTTTTGTTGGGTGGTGAAAAAGGTGAGGGCATCATGAGGCAGGCGCCAGAGCATTTGGTGAATTTGATCGTACCAATTGTCGAAGGCCTCGGTTATGAGTGTGTCGGTATCGAATATAACCCGCATCCAAAGAACGGGTTGTTGAGAGTTTACATCGATAGCGAGGACGGCGTTTTATTGGACGATTGCAGCAAGGTCAGCCATCAATTGAGCGGAGTGTTGGATGTCGAAGATCCCATTCCCGGGAATTATCAGTTGGAGGTTTCTTCACCGGGTGCGGATCGGCCGTTTTTTAAGATCGCTCAGTTTGAGCGTTTTATCGGCAGTACGGTAACGGTCAATTTATATACCCCTATAGATAAACGCAGAAAGATTACCGGTTTGATTCAAAAGGTCGAGGGCGATGTCGTCGTGTTAAAGGAAGGGGATCAAACTATAGAGATACCATTTAAAGCTATGAGTAAGGCGCGATTGGTGCCTGAATTCTTACTCAATAAAGGAGTTCGCAGTGGCAAATAAAGAAATTTTGTTAGTAGCAGACGTTTTTGCTAATGAAAAGGAAATTGATAAGGAAATTGTCTTTGAGGCAATTGAATCTGCGTTAGAAGCTGCGGCTGTTAAACGGCA
>JBNLEI010000130.1:0-11314 GCA_050304855.1 Methylococcaceae bacterium | reverse complement strand
ACATAAAGCGCCTCGATGGGTGCGTCGCCTCGGTTGCGGTAGACTTGGCGGACTTTGACATCGGCGATGACGCCGGCGATATCGACTTGCGCTGTGGTCTCCTGCAAAGGCAAATTTTCGGCGCCGTTCGTGTTTTCTCCGACGATTTCGAAATAGGGGGACAGGGTTTTGTCTTTCGCCCCGCTATTTGCTGACGCCACTGGCGGCGACAGGGTCATCAACAGCAAACTTAACAACGGCAGTATGGATTGAAGGGAAATTTTCATGTTCGTCTCCTTTTGACTGGGTTGGACTCCAGTCTAAAAAACGCCCGTGAAAAACCGTTGAAGTGTCTGTGAACTCGATGTGAAATCTTTGTGAAGCCGTCAAAAGCAATTGAACGGCATGCTAGGAATCCTGAAAAGGGAAAAACAGTCTCGCGGTCGCCCCGCCGTCCGGGAGGTTTTCCAGCGCAATAGTGCCCTGATGCAAGGCGACGATTTCTTTGACCAGGCTGAGGCCGAGTCCCGAACTTTTCCGTCCGCTGTCGGGGCGTTTCAGCGAGTAAAAGCGCTCGAACACGCGCTCACGGGCGTAATCGGGGATGCCGGGGCCTTGGTCGCGGATTTCAAAGTAGACGCCTTCGGCGTTACGCGTGACCGACAGATCAATGGCACCGCCGGCAGGGCTGAAATCGATGGCGTTCTGCAAGACGTTCAGCACCGCCTGGCGAATCAGATTCGCCTCTCCCTGCATGTTGCAGTTACTATCGCCGCGAACGGTCAGTTCAATTTGTTTGACCGCAATCAGCGGTGTCAGTGACTTTTTAATATCGTCGAGCAGAGGACGTAAGTCTATGCGATCATTCGCATTGATGTATTTGCGCGATTCCAACGCCGACAGTAACAGCAGATTGTCGACGATTCGACCGATGCGTTCGGATTCCTGGCGGATATTACGCAAAAAGGTTTGCCGTTGCGGCAAGGAAAGATCTTCTCCGAGCAATTCGACTGCGCCGCGGATTGCCGACAGCGGGCTTTTGATTTCATGGGTTAACGTTTGCACGTAATTTTCGACATAGCGTTTGCCTTCCAATGCGTCCCGCATTTGCTCGAAAGCGGTACCCAGCTCCTCCATCTCGCTCGAATTCAATGTCGGTCGCTTGATTCGTTTGCCGTCTCGGATGGCTTTGGCGTAGTCGGTCAGGCGCAGGACGGGACGTGTCACCCAAACGCTCAATAACAAGCCGGCGGCTATTAGAGTGAGACAGACGATTGTTCCTCCGATAATCAGTTTTTTCTGAGCGGCCCGCACGAATTGATTGGAGCTGTGGGTCGGTTTGCCGACGGACAATACGCCGATCAGGTCGCGGTCGTGTAGAATCGGCGAAGCGATGTATAGCATTTTCAGTTCGTCATCGTCCCCTAAAGGGGATGTACGGGCGCCGTATTCTCCTCGTAGCGTACGATGTACGTCGCGCCACTGCGAATAGTCGCGGCCTTCGTCTTTGCCGTGGTCGGAATCGAAAACGACGATGCCGTTGCGGTTGGTTATGTAGACGTGCCAGTCGACCTGATTTTTCACCAACCCGAAAATTTGTGCGGAAAAAACTTGTTTGCTGACTTGATCGAAACTTTTTTTGAATAGCGCGGTATCAATTTGGCTATCTTCCGCCGATGCTGCTGCCACCGCCGCCAATACGCGTGCCGCGTCGACCAGAGGTTCTTCGGTCGACTCGCGGTAGCGCAACTCGATGTCGTCGACGATAAAATCAATCGGAAAATAAAAGCCGGCACTGAGCAGTAGTACGATTCCCAGAATGATGCGCCGGCGAATGCTCATCCGTGCTCCCTTAGGGAATAACCAATGCCACGGTGGGTGACGATGGGGTTCTCGTCGGGACGAATGATCTTCAGTTTACGGCGAAGGGTTTTGATGTGGGTGTCCACGGTCCTTTCAAGGCTGACGCCGGCATGTTCCCAGGCATGGTTCATCAGTTGATCGCGACTGTAGACCCGGCCGGGCGATTGCAGCAGCAGTTTGAGGAGGCGATATTCGGTTCTCGATAATTCCAGCGGTTGATTGCAATAGCTAATCAGCAATTTTTTCTCGTCGATCTCGAATAGCGCGGGATTCGAACTCGATTTTTCCGCTTCTGTCCCGCCGCCTGCCGATGTTCTGCGCAGAACGGCTTTGACGCGGGCGCTCAACTCGCGGGGGCTGAACGGTTTGGTGACATAATCGTCGGCCCCTAGCTCCAGGCCGACAACCCGGTCGATTTCATCCGAGCGGGCAGTCAGAAAGATGATCGGCACCGGGGATTCGGCGCGAATCCGCCTGGCCAGATCGAAACCGTTGATGTCCGGCAAACCGACGTCCAAAATGAGCAGGTCGAAGTATTCCGAAGCCAGTTCGGCAAGTGCGTCGCCGCCGGTGGCGCAGGAATGGGCTGACAAGCCTTCGGTTTCCAGCGCGAAGCTGATGTTATCGACAATCGAGGGTTCGTCGTCGACAATGAGTATTTTCGGCATGTTGAATCATTCTGATTTTTGCTGTGATCCGACAGGGATTCTGGGGGCGACGGTGCGGATTTGTCAAACGGTCGATAGTCGATAATATATCGAGAAACGGATTAATGGACTTCCCTTCAAGATTCATTAATAGTTCATAGTTCGTCTGTGATCGGTTTTGAATCGAGATAAAAGTAGAATCCTGTATACCTTGAATTACGAAACAAGAATCAATTTTCAACGTAAGGCGAAAGAAAATATTTTTTGCCTCCATGCTTGAAGTTTCGAATCAGGTCATCGGTACTTTCATTTTCATCAAAATTAAATTTCTGTTTACTATTCATTTACTGATCTGTTACTTTTAGGACACGCCGCTTATGTTATTTGTTAAAACAGTTTGCGTTTGGGAAATAACATCAAATTTTAATTAGCGTTAACTCAGAAGGTATGTTCAGTATGAGATATTGTCGCCATAAAAAAAATCTGACTTTTGTGTCGTTGTTTGCGTTTTCGCTGAGCTTAACGGGCTGTCTTAAACTGGAACTGACCGATATCAATGCTGATATCGCTTCCAAAGACGTTACTGCGGTGGCAAAGGTCAGTCAGAATTGGGTGACCCAGCCTGAAGTACAAGCCGATTTCGAATTTATGCAGGATAACGGATTACCGGATCAACCTCCTATTTTGATTTCAAAAGAAATGCTCAAAGATTCGGATGGGTTGTGGAGGGCGACTGTTGAATATTCATCTTCAGGAACGTCCGCCGTGAGAGCCTTTGATAAGATTAATGTCAAAGCAAGGGGACATTCTGATTCGTCAATCATTTCGCCGAGCCGTGATGCCAGTGATGAGATGTCCATTATTGTCGGAGGTCAACCGAAGCTTCGTTTCGAAGTTCCTGATCGATTTAGCGATGGCGACAGCGGGCCACTCTATGTGATTCTACCTCATGCGCGTCGTGTTGATACGAGAGTTGACCTTGAGATTAAATTTGATGAGGATGAAATTATATCGGCGACTTTAAGCACTTTTCTCATCAATATTCCTGCCAATCAAACCCGCTCATTTCCTTTTCAGTTAATCGGCGTTAAGGCCGATCCAACGCCGTATGGCGGCGGTAGTGGTGTTCCTGGAAGTTGTTCGGCTTCTCAAAGGTTAATTCAATTAAAGGCCAGAGCTACCATTAGCAACGAAAACTTAACTGCCAAGAAAAATCTCTGTATCGATCTTAAAAAGTGATTGTTACTGATTAGCCGGTAATCTCGACGTCGTCGTCGAATAATGCCGTTTCGAGTTGGCACTTATGAAAAGTAACGCCGCTCAAATTACATCCTCTGAAATCGGTGCCTCCCAGAATGCAGCCGAGGAATTCCGAACCGGTAAGATTTGAGCCGTTAAAGTCGATGCCGCCTAAGTTGCAATTATGAAACTTAACGGCAGTCGCCTTTAAGTTTTTAGCCGACATCCCCATCATTTTGCAGCGCTCGAATATTGAGTTACTGATATTGCTTCCGTCCAAGTTAGTCGAGACGAATTCGGAACCCGTGCATTTTAATGACTTAGCTTTAATTTTTTGGGCATTAAGCCGGTTAAAATGGGTTTTGTCGATAACGCTATGATGCAGTTGCGCTCCGCAAATGGAAGATTTGTCCAGGTTGGCACTCAAAAAATCAGAACGAACCAGCGAAGCGCCGTCGAATTGCGAATTTTGCAGCGTTGCATAATGGAATTTTGCGTCGTCGGCATAAGATTTAATGGCGTTAATGCTTCCTTTAGCGCCGGTGAAGTCCGCTTCGTTCAAAGACGCCTTTACAAAAAAAGCTTTGTCGACGAGGGCCCCTCTGAAATTGGATTTCTTAATCGAGGTATTTTTAAAGTTAGAGCCGCTCAGTTGACATTTCCTTAACGAAATCCCTTCAAGCTTCAACCCTTGAAAATTACAATCCGACAAATCCAGTTCACTCAAATCTTGGGCAAGAATGGATTCGCGGTCGATGTAAAAAAGCAACTGTACAATAGCAATCTGTGTGCGTTTTAGTAAACGTTCTTGCTCATTATTCAGTTCCGGCTGGTCCTCCGCCGACGGTTTTCCTTCGATATCTTTGGATAGCCAAGCGATTCGATTGAGTTTGATTAATTCAGGTAAGGCCGGCGCGCCGATGTTTACTAATGCCAAACGGACGGCGGTAGCGGTTTCATCATTGAATTGACTGAGCGACATACTCAATAGGCGAACGGTTTCGTGCGGATACATGGACAAGGCCAATGTAATCCAACCTCGTACCTGGGGATCGTCCGTCGCGCCGAACTCGGACATCAGTGAGGCGACGCGCTCGGATCGCCGGCCTTGCTCGTCAATCTGTTGTTGTATCAGCCGTTTTTGTTCAAGTAACGATTTTTCCTCTCTTTCCTTCCGCTTATCATCTAGAAATCGGACGATTGCCCAAATGGCGGTCGCCAAACCGGAGAATACAGCAAAAACCGTTGCTGCTAATTTGACTAGCGCTTCTATCACTTTCGGATCGTATTGCGTCAAGATATCCATAAGATTTTTTTAAATTCGGTTAATGGGAGACCCAACGTATGCTATTAACAGACCTTTTTGAATGTTCGTTTCCGAGCAAAGCCGCCCTCTAATAAGGATGCAGCACATTGCTTTTCACGGGCATGAATATTCAATATTTCATCGTTCATCTTGAAGCAAATCCAAAGTTAGGGCTTGGCAATTCAGAACGAAAGCGCAGATGTTTCCAAGTCCTCTTTAATTTCATATTAATTTTTCAATCCATGACTATGTTTATGGCTCGGTATCAGTTAAACCCTCGATGCTATTGGTGTAACAATGAGCCAATACTATGCAATGATAGTAAAGGCGGTCAATGAATTTGGTTGAGATAGACTGCCGCCCGACAGGAAAATTTGAAAAACGAATCGTAGGTAAGATAAATGGCAATTAAAATAGGTGACGTAGATCAGAGCAAATTGGAGCAGCTTCAAGGAAAGGTGATTGGCGATGTCGCCGGCTCATTGGGTTTGTTAATGGCTTATATCGGCGATAAGCTCGATCTTTATAGCGCATTGGCTGAGATCAGTCCGGCCACCAGTCAAGAACTGGCGGACAATACGGGAATGGATGAACGTTATCTGAGGGAATGGCTTTCCGCAAATACCGCCGGAGGGTATGTGAATTACGATCCCGTTTCAGGTAAGTTTTCGCTGTCGCCAGAGCAAGCGCTAGTCTTCGCGGCAGAAGGTCATCCGGCTTGCATGCAAGGTTTTTTTCAGGCAGTGATGTCCGCTTTTGTCGATGAGTCCAAAGTGACTGAAGTTTTCCGTACCGGTAAAGGCCTGCCCTGGAGCGATCACAGTCCTTGTCTGTTCTGCGGAACCGAACGGTTTTTCAGGCCTATGTATGCCATGAATCTGATCGATTCCTGGATACCGGCGCTCGATGGCGTTCGCGAGAAATTGGAAGCCGGAGCGAAAGTCGCCGATATCGGTTGCGGACACGGCTCGTCGACGATCATTATGGCTCAGGCATTCCCTAATTCCACTTTTCACGGATTCGATTTTCACGAACCGTCGATCGAACACGCTCGAGAACGCGCCCGCGCCGCAGGCGTCGCAAGCAATACTATTTTTGAAGTGGTTACGGCAAAAGAATATCCGGGGACGAACTACGATCTTGTCGCTATCTTCGATGCGCTCCACGATATGGGCGACCCGGTCGGTGCGGCCAAGCATATTGCGAGCAGCTTGTCTGAGTCGGGGGCATTTATGCTGGTTGAGCCGTTTGCAGAGGATAACCTTGTAGAAAATCGGCACCCTTTGGGGCAAATTTATTATTCCATGTCGACGATGGTATGCGTACCTGCCTCCAAGTCTCAAGAAGTCGGGCTAGGTTTAGGCGCGCAGGCCGGCCAAAAAAGACTCACGGAAGTGCTCAACGAGGGAGGGTTTAGCCGGGTCAGACGGGCTGCGGCGACGCCAACCAATATTGTTCTGGAGGCGAAAATTTAATGTTTGAGCGAGTTGATCCTGACTGTAAACCTATCCGTCAAAACTATTCTAAAGTCCTCACTCCAACAGAGTAATGTTGATAAGCTTCCTTATCACGGGTGTTTTTCTCGGGTTGGTTTAGTGAGAGCACCCTAGAACGCTTACAAGCGTCCTAGGATGTGGCTAGATTGGAATAACAATTCGCACAATTATTTCGGTGCTTGAATCGTAAAAACATCGATCAAGCGGAATTTCGGCGGATTTTCTGTTGAAATTTCGGTGACAGGTTGGTCGAAACCGATGACATAACCGGTCAGCGTCGTTTTCGTCAGTTTGAAGCGGATCATGTGTCGGTATTGTTCCGAACGGGCGCCGCCGCCCGCTTCGTTATTATGACCGTGAAATGCCAAGGAAACGGCCAGATACCAGCCGAACCAGATACAACTGAATAAAGATCCGATGACGAAGGCAGCCGCCAAACGCCAGCCGTCGACAACTATCGGATCACCCCAGGCGGAGGCGATGAGCAGGCAGCTACCTAAAACACCCCATGTCCCCAATAAAAGACTGCCTATTTTGGTTTGATCCGATAACGAAAAATCTTTCATCAACGACGCTGCGGTAAATATTCGCCCTGATAATAGCGTTACAGTGATGCCAACAACGGCGATGATGGCGATTGTCGTCCACGATGAATACACCATCAGACAAACCGGAAGCAGAAGTTGCAATATGGCATGCCAAGTGCCGATCAAGGTAAATTTGATTTTTCCTGCCTTGCTCAGCAATTGTGCGCCCAACACTAAGGCAAGGAGAACTAGGCCAACGCTGGCAAGCAACCACACAACAGCGATTAATAAATCGAAAGTCATGATTGAAGCGCTGTAGGCACCGTAACGAAGAAAGCCGAATGCCACATAACACAAGGCTAATAGGTTATAGCTCCATAACGGAATGGCCTCGAAGGAGGTCTCAGGAGCAATCCCCAATTTTTCGTAGACCCATGAAGGGAAAAATCTGATTCGAGATTCCCGATGATAGCGAGCTCTGTCGAGTAAGGCATCGCTGTATATTCTGCTCAGACCGAAAAGTAATAAGGCGGCGATCGAAAATCCGTCGATCAAGGAACCGGCTAAAAAGGAATGGGGAAGTTGCTCTCTGGTCGTGCGGATCAACCACGCAAGACCAATAACACCGATAACGGCCGGAACCATGAACAAGAAAATGGTTTTTCGCCACTTGAACGTGTCGTAATTTTTGGCTGCGTTTAAAGTTGTTCGCGACCGCCATAGCCAAAAACCCAGTCCCGCGATAAATAATAGAATATAAAGCAGATCGTAACAGTACTCGTTACCGTAGAATCCGGTAATTTGAGCGATGTTAGAGGTATCGAGCCCTTTTCTGATTTGCGAGAGTAAACTGCCGCCTTCAAGCGGCGGACGAATGCTTTCAGGAAGATTAAATAACGACCAAGTGCTTTGCGGTATGGTGACGGCAAAATAACTTAAAAAAGCGATAATGCCGCCGACCAGCCAAATGTAGCCCCCGAGAAATATGTTCCAAGGCTTGAGAATGGCGCGTGTGATCGTAGTATGGGAATCCGCGCGAGACGGGTATTGTTGCCGCCGGGTCAATGCATTGACGTCGGTATGGCTTGGATGTAAAAACGCGCCTCCGCCGCCGGCCACGACTGAAGCGTAGTTGGTGGGTGCTGAATCTTTATCGGTACTTCCCCAGTAACGTTCGTAATGATGAATGTCGCCGGAAATATCGAGTCGGCATTTGCCTTCGTCTAGAGTGCCGTTCTTATCTTTTAGAAAACTGGGTTCCAGGCCGAGTTGTTTGAAAGTTTTGACCAAAGAGCTGTCGTCTTTCGCCCACTTGCCGAATACCGTACTGGGTTCCGGTGTGGCGATAATCAGTTTTTTCGGAGCTTTGGCACTTAGCGTTTTCGCGTTTTGTTCGGTCTTGTTTTTATCGAACAATTCACCATTGTTGATGAGATCGGGACAAAAAGTTGAAATAAAAAATGCCTGCTGGCGTTTATCCATTTCGCCGCCTTGCGAGTCCAGGCCCCACAGCCGCCAGTCGAATGGGAGTTTCAACGCGACATAACTTGCCGTCTGTGTTCTTTCAAAACCCAATAAGCCGAGTTGCGGGTCTTTGGGGTCGCTGCTGAACGATTGCTTATTCTCCTGACCGATAGGCCGGCAAAATTGCCGATTGAAACCATCCAACGCGTCGTAGTAATCGTGGTTGGCCGGGATGCCGTAGATAGGGCGGCGTTCCTCCAGTTGTTCGGGGTCAATATCCGAAGCGGCGCAATTGAAAGGCGTTTGAAAGCGCTCTTTCAAGGACGCCGTGTCGGCGATATGGTAAGCGGTGTCGCCGCCGACAAAAAGAAAACTACCTCTGGGCAGGTGCTCGGTGCAGGTCGAATCCGGTTTCAACGCCACTTTGTCAGGCCCGAGTTGTGTCCCGCTTTCGACCCAGAGATCGCTCATGCAAAGGTAGGCGATGTTATACACGGCACGCATGCCGTCTCCGGTATCGGCAATGTAATCGAACCAATAGGGCTCGCCGGTCATCTCGTTATTTTGGTGCGGAGCTTCGATGACTTCGGCTCGCATCCAATCTTTAGGGTCTTGTTTTGTGCCCATCAACGAATAGGCGGCAATCCACTTCAATCCGGCCAAAAGTTCCCGCCCCATTAGCCAACCGACCGGCGGTTTGAACTTGGTTTTGTCGCAATTGATATGCTTGTTCATCGGCGTCTCCCCTTGATAATGTGTGCTGCAGACAGCACCGAGTTTATTGTTCTTATGGTTAGGACGATAACCTGAACTAGAACGTTAGGGAAGTAATTTTTTCACTCGGAAATGAATGCCGGGTCATTTCCAAT
This sequence comes from Methylococcaceae bacterium, assembly GCA_050304855.1. Classification (GTDB taxonomy): domain Bacteria; phylum Pseudomonadota; class Gammaproteobacteria; order Methylococcales; family Methylomonadaceae; genus Methylomarinum. Next base: position 1,924 of record JBNLEI010000130.1, on the reverse strand, counting down.
GCGGTAATGCTGCTTGCAGTACGTGCGGTTCAGGAAAACGCCCTATACCTGATTATCCCGAGCGACAATCGCAGGGGGCGCCCAACAAACGGTTCAGGCTATGAATTCGCGCTACTTGCTCGCGCTAGATCTAACTTTATTCGTTTTGCACCTCATTGGTAGAATTTTTTTACCAATATTCAGGATGATTCAGTGCAGCGACACAATACGACTTTCCTGCAATGGGCTCGATTTCATTGCCAACTAAGGATTGACACAGCCAACCAAACGGATATTTCAAAGGCAAAGGTGCTTTTGCCATTTTTTCGGATATAGGCTTAAAACCGACTTTCTTGTAAAAATCGGGATCGCCATACGTAAAAACCAAATCGACCTTATCCTCTTTGAGACGGCTAATCCCAAAGTCGATCAACTTTTGACCAATGCCTTGACGTTGATAGTCCGTGTGTATAGCAACCGGGGATAAAATAAAAGCGTTGACCTCGCTTTCAAACGAGAGCCTGCTAAAAAAGATGCTGCCGATAATTTGTCCGTTTTCCGTAGCAATGAATCCGTATAGGTCTTCAGGTCGGGTGCTGATCATCAAATCATGCGACAATTGGCCTACCAGCAAACCTTCCGATTGCCCTTCGGAGTCGGAAAATACTTTAGTAAATAGTCTTTCTATTTCTTCGCTATCGTTTTCGTCGTATTTTGAAAGATTCATCTATTCCACAAAATAATTAAATTTGGACGTCTAAATTTCGCTGTCTAGCCGCATAACGAGCAATGTGGACCGCGCGGAGATGGATAGGCGGGATTCAACTGATAAGAGCATTATCACCTTTAAGCTTCATACCACTCCAGTGGTTCCGGTAACGTTCTAGCGGAATACTCAATATGAATAATTCTCCTATGGGTTGGATTCAAGGCCTTTCTAGATGAATGAAACAAAAGCGGACACATCATCAAAACATCGCCCGGACCAGCGTTACATTCAATAATCTCAGAAACAGACTTCTCGACGATTTCAATCAATCTCTTTGATGAAATACGACCGTTTCGATGTGTTCCTGGAATGATCCGTAGTACCCCTGTTTCAGTATTCGCATTATCAAAATGGACGCGAAGTGTTAGCGTTTGAGCTAAGTAATCTTGAGGTGGCTCGACATGCGTTACGCCCTGTTTTTCGCTCCAAGGCCCGAAGCCAGGAATATCAATTTTTTTCTTAACCGCGATAGAGGTATCTTGGTGCCACGCAACATTCCAATTTGCCGTTGGAACTTTATCAAAGAATACGGACCTTACCGGCTTGGCGGATTCGCCCAGAATCGCTTTAGCAATATCAGTTAATGGGGCTGAATTGGCAAGCTCACGGATAATGGGCACTTTATTCATGACGCCCCTTATGCCGTAATTATTCATTTCCTTATCGAATACGCTCAGCGCTTGAATTAACGAACTGACTTCGCTACCGTCAAGCGCTTTCTTTACTAGAAAATATCCGTTTGTTTCATATTCTGACTTCATATAGTTAGAACATCGAGAAATTGGGTCAGGTTCTGTAACTCCATGTCTTGTGCCTTAAAGTGAAGAACATCGGAAAGTCGTGTACGGGATCCGTATGCACGTTTTGATGAGGGCGAACAGGCTAACATGTCTACGCATCGGCTATTGAGGCACTACCAGACGAAAGGGACGGCAACAGACAGGTCGCGGCTAGGGTGATGACAACCTGTCCTCTACTCTACCCGGCACCTTGCACATGCCGGGCGACGTGGGGGCTGGGAGCTAGAGATTCCCGGCTACCCGATTAGGTTTTGTTTTTTATTTAATAAATATCTCAACTGCCTCTTTAATGACTTTAACTGCTTTTGTAACCTCTGAAATAGCGGGAACACTATTCGATATCATCGAAAGCAAAACCGTCAGCATATTCTTGTCA
>JBNLEI010000129.1:0-6257 GCA_050304855.1 Methylococcaceae bacterium | reverse complement strand
AACAGCTCTTTTTTCGGGTTTGCCACTGAAATCACCTCCATCAGCCGCGCAATCACTTTTATGGGGTTGTCCGATCTGCACGATCTGGTATTGGCCACTTCCATCGTCAGATCGTTTAAAGGGGTTTCCAGCCAGTTGATTGACATGAAAGACTACTGGAAAAACAGTGTTTTTTGCGCGGTCATCTCGCGGCTTTTGGCCGTCAGATGCAATGTTCTGGACAGTGAAAGATTGTTCGTTTCCGGTTTGCTCCACGATGTCGGCCATCTGATTATCTATTTAAAATTGCCGGATGAGGCTACGGAAATATTAGCCAATTCCAAAACACACCAGAGACCGGTAGCACAATTGGAAAAGCAGGTATTGGGTTTCGATTATGCGGAGGTCGGCGGCGAGTTGTTAAAAAATTGGCGCATGCCGCAAAGTTATATAGAAGCAATCGCATGTCACACGAATTTAAAGGCCGCCGACGATTTTTTACTCGAAGCGGCGATTATTCATATTGCCAGCGTGCTGGTACAACAAGATGAATGCGGCAAGAAAGGGTACGGCGTTCCGCAATTTGATCCTCTCGCATGGCAGGTCACCAACTTAACGCAAGACGACCTGGAACCCATTAAACGGGAAGCGCAAAGGAATATGCTGGAAGTGTTGCGAATGCTTTTTACAAAGCCGTCATGAAATCTATTGCGTAATTAATTCAATGGATCGATGTCATTTATCCGGCGCTGTTAAAAGAAAATACTTTGTAAGATGAAAACAAAAGCGAGCGAAAAATACGGCCTGATAATGATTATTGCAACTTTGCTTGTGATTGTTCTTATCGAAGGCCAGATGCTTGTACAAAATCATGCCCTTCGTGTGGAGACTCTCAAGGCTGAAGGCGGAAATCTGGTTCGGTTGCTGTCGAATATTCCTATGGAGCAACTGGCGCCTGAAAAGGGGCGCAATGCGATATTGGAGTTGTTGAATAACCGCAAGGTGAGTCCCGATTTTGCTTACGCTACTGTCGTCAATATTAACAGCGATCCGTTGGCGGTCGCTTCTTCTAAGAAAATAACCATTCCGAATGTAGTATTAAATAATGAAAAAATTCTTTGGGCGACGGAGGAGGAATTAACGACGGAGTTGGGCGATGTCATTGAATTTCGGGCCCCCCTTCTATCCAGAGGTGAATTGGCCGGTTATATCCGGGTTGGATATTTTCAACCTGGCTATGGAATAGATTTACAGAAATTACCTTTTTTCGCGCAAATAGCATTGCCGATATTTCTACTGGCGCCGTTAACCTATCTGCTTCTACGACGTGAGTTGAAACCGTTGCGTCAGGCGAGCGTCAAAATTAACGAAGCACTGCAAAACCAACACATGGAAACCGTGTCTGGCTTGTCCAACGATACCCAGGATTTTTTGCATGGCTTCAAGATGTTCATGAACATGATCAATCAGCGCTTCGAGCAGCTGAACGATCAGAATATCAAGGTGCAATCCGCAACGTTGGCGCTGTCCTATCAACGGCGCAGATTGGAGATGGCCTTGCAAACCATGCCTGACGCCATCCTGGTGATGGATGAGTCGGGGGTCGGGACTTTCGCCAATTCAAAATTGATATCCTTGACCGGCAGTTCTTTCGATAAGGTTATGGGCGCAAAGCCTGACCACTGGTGTAAGAATGACCAAATAATCGGGCTATTGGCGAAATATTATAATAACAACCGTCCCTTGCAGCGCCCTGAGTCGATTGAATACATACCTGAAAATAACCCGTCCAAGACAATAAAAGTTAGCGCTTATCCTTTGGTGGGATCCAAAGATTCCGACAAATCATGCGGAACTTTAGTGTTATTTCACGATATGACGAGAGAGGTTTTGGCAAATCAAGCACGCGACGAATTTATCAGTCATGTGTCGCACGAGCTGAAGTCTCCGCTTAATATTATCCATCTTTATGCGGAATCTCTATTGGGCCAAAAAGATTTCTCCGACAATCAAGGAATTGACGCGATCAATACGATAACCGATCAGGTCGATCGATTGAATTTGCTCATATCCAACTTGTTGAATATTACTAAAATCGAAGCCGGAAATATTTCTCTCGATCTTCAGCGGGTAAAGTTGATTGATTTTTTAAAAGATACCTTTAACAGCGTTGCGCGCAGCGGCGGAGAAAACGATATTCGTTTTGAGATTCAATTGCCCAGGGATTTGCCGAATCTTCAGGTTGATAAGGATTTGCTCAGAATAGCGTTAAATAATTTATTGACTAACGCGGTCAAGTACAGCCGACCCGGCGGCACTGTCGCTTTAACCGCCGAAGAACTGGACGACAAAGTGATTATTCGGGTAAGTGATAATGGCATCGGAATTTCGGAGCAGGATCAAGCCCATATTTTCGATAAATTTTATCGCTCCGAGGATAATAAAGTCCGAGAAAAAGGCGGTCATGGACTGGGTTTGTCTTTAGCCAAGGAAATTATCGATTTGCATCACGGTAAAATCAAGGTGGAAAGCAGTGTCGGCAGCGGAAGTATATTTATCGTTCAGCTCAACAAGACAGACAGCATCCTTTGAATATGCTTTAACCCTATGAAAAAAATCCTGATCGTTGACGACGAACCGCATGTTTTATTTGTGTTAAAACAATTCCTGGAACGTTCCGGGTTTGAAGTTTTCACCGCCTTAAACGGTCAACTGGCGCTCGAATTAATCAGCAAGGAACAGCCCGAAGTGCTGGTTACCGATGTGCAAATGCCGACGATGAACGGCATTTCTCTTTGCGAATCCCTGGTAGAGCAGTCTAGCGGGTCGCCCGGCTTGATTTTGCTGATGACCTCCAGAACCGACAGGGATATACGAACCTGGGTCGATACCCAAAATAATATCGTCATGTTGGAAAAGCCGCTTAGCATGAGGCATCTGGTCAACAGGATCAACGATTATTTTGCCGGCCTTGGTGGCGAATTATGAATCTATCGGGAGAATCGATAAACCTGACTAAATTCGAGCCGTTGATGCAAGCGGTATCGGGCTGCGAATGCTCTATATTATTGTTCGACCAGTCTGGTGGCTTGTTCAAAGCGAAAGAGCCGGTGGATAACATAAAGGTCTTACTCGCTCAGTTGACCGCTTTACCGTTCAATTGGAATGATTTATCCGCAGACTCGCATTTTATTACCTTGCAACAAAATTCCCCGGCCATATTGGTCAGGCTTAAATTGGGCGCCGATCAACAACCCTTTTGGTTGGGCGCTTTGCTCGATTCTCCGGCATTCCTTATCGACGAGGAGCAAAAAAATCGTCTTGTAAATGTGCTGCATCGGATCTCCGATAATATTGCGGAGGATTATCTGATGAACCTGACTCTGCAAGGCATGGCCGATGAATTGGCGGTACGTTACGAAGAGTTGAATCTGTTATATGGAATTGATGATGCGCAGGCCTATTTTAGAGACTCCAATGAATACGACGCCTTAAATCAATTGATTTATAACTGTACAGACTATTTGAACGTATGTCTGGTCGCATTATTCGTGGTTGACCATGACACCATCATTCATCATTTCGGAGTCAATAAAGAAACCGTCGATCTGGAGTTGGTATTGAACAATCTGAGGGGGCCTTTATTGCACTGGATGAAAGCTAATCGGGAAACCCTGGTGATCAATCGCGATCTGGACACCGATTGGACGGATGCCGATCTTAAAATGCCTTTCAAAATCGTTGCGACTCCTTTGCTCAAGGCAAACGGTCATTTGGCGGGCATATTACTGCTGGCCAATTCGGTGGATGCCAGAGATTTCAGCAATAGCGACCGCAAGTTATCCGAAGTTCTCGCCGTCGAAGGGGCAAAGCTGATCCGCGCCCGGCGGGATGCCCTGACGGACTTGTTTAATCGTGAGGGTCTCTATGAAAAAATCGGGCCGATCATCGACCGGACAAAGACATCCACTCAAGAATCCTCGCTGCTGTTCCTCGATATCGACCAGTTTAAAATTGTAAACGAAGTATCGGGTCAAGAAGCGGGCGATAAATTACTGGTCCAGTTCAGTGGATTAATCAAAAAACATCTGGGCGAAAAAGCCGTCATGGCCCGGCTGGGAGCCGATGAGTTTGTCGTATTGCTTGAAGACTTTTCACTCGAAGCCGCTCATCAAAAAGCCGAATCCATCCGCAAGGCAATCAGCCAGTTTCGTTTTGTCTATGAAAACAAGATTTATGGCGTCACGCTCAGTATCGGTGTCGTCTGGATTTCGCCGGAGATTGATAGTGTCTCGCAGATATTGAGCGCTGCCGATATGGCTTGTGGTATGGCCAAGGAAAAAGGAGGCAACAGAGTACACGTCTTTAATAGTTCCGATCAGGACTTGATGATTCATGAGAGTCAGATGCAATGGGTTAGCCGGATCAACCAGGCGTTGGAAGATCAGCGTTTTATCCTGTACCGGCAAAAAATTCTTTCGTTGACGGGGGACGGCGAAGAGGGACATTACGAAGTGTTGCTTCGGCTAAAGGATGAGGACGGTAACATAGTACCTCCCTTCGAGTTCATACCGGCGGCGGAGCGATACGGCTTGATGACTAAGTTGGATAAATGGGTCATCAAGAACGCTTTGGAAAAAATGTCCGCTTTTTACGCCGGAGGACAGGGTAAGAAATTAAGTTGTTCCATTAACCTGAGCGGGCAGTCTTTATGCGAACTCGGGTTTCTTGAATATATCGTCAATGAAGTTTCCCGAAGCGGGCTGGCGCCGGAAACGATATGTTTTGAAGTGACCGAAACGGTTGCTGTGTCAAACCTGACCGAAGCAATCGAATTCATGCATGCGGTGAAGAAAATCGGCTGCAAATTTTCCCTCGATGATTTCGGCAGCGGCATGAGTTCTTTTACCTACCTGAAAAACCTGCCGGTCGATTACCTCAAAATCGACGGTTATTTCGTTAAAACCATGCTGGAAAACAAGATCGATTATGCGATGGTTGAATCCATAAACCAGATAGGCCAGGTCATGGGGTTAAAAACCATTGCTGAATTTGTTGAAAACGACACCATTATCGCCGAATTAAAAAAGATCGGAGTCAATTATGGGCAGGGTTATGGAATAAACAAACCCGAGGTATTTTAAATTGTTCTTCAGAATATTGCGGTTATAACTTAATTGTTCGAGTGCAAATAATTTTTCTTGGATTTCATATGCATCCTATAGGCACAGTAAATGGATAACGTTCTGCGAAGCCGGGTTGGAGTGGATACCTATTTGGCGCCATCGGGTTCACTGGCGGACTCCACCGTTCTGGAATCGTTGAAGGCGGAAGTCCATGGCAGTATCGCCGGCGGCGAAGCCAGGCTCGTTATCGATTTATTGCACGTTCCTACGCTGAGCAGTTCTATATTAGAGCTCCTGCTGGACTGGCGAAAACAACTATTGGCCAAGGGCGGAACGTTGACGCTGGTCAATGTCAATCCGGTCATTATCGAAGTTTTTCAAATCACCGAAGTCATCAACTATATCCAAATCGTGGATCGGTCACTGATGGGAGGGACGTCGAGCAAGCCGGCCGTATCGGTTCCCTTGTCCCAACGCCTGGGCGATATGTTGATTGCGGATAACCTGATAACCGCGGAAAGAATTGACAAGGCGTTTCAGTTGCAGGCAACGACAGGAAAACGCATCGGCGCCATTCTGGTTGAAAAAGGCTGGGTTTCCGAGGCCGACTTGTTGAAAACGCTCGGCAGGCAACTGGGGTTGCCCTATATCTATTTGCGCCCGGGGCTTTGGGATGCGGATATCGCCAAGGTACTGGATAAGGAAACCTGCGCCCGGCTCAAGGTGCTGCCGTTATTTAAAATCCATGACAGACTCATTTTGGCGACCTGCGATCCCCAGGATCTTCCGGCTCAGGATGAAATAAAAAGACGAACCGGGTTGACGATTAAGCCGGTGCTGGCGAAACACGAGGATATCGCTCAACAGACGAAAGAGGCATTCAGCAACAACGATATCGACGTCTCCAATTACCTCACGGAGTTGGAAGAGGATTTTGAAGTTATTGAAAGCCAGATACCGGACGATTACTCCGCGATCGACGAATTATCCAACGAAAGTCCGGTCATCAACCTGGTCAACGCGCTGATTCAACGGGCCATCCGCGACGGCGCCAGCGATATTCATATAGAACCGGCGCGGAAAAAAAGCCGCATCCGCTTCCGAATCGACGGCGTGCTTTACGAAGTGATGAACCCGACCATCGAGATGTAT
>JBNLEI010000128.1:0-1646 GCA_050304855.1 Methylococcaceae bacterium | reverse complement strand
CAATATCGATATATTCCATTATCTCATCATCGGCTAATTGCCACCCTTTATCAAAATGATAGTGCACAGTTTTTCGTTGTTTCCCGGTGAGTTTCAATAGACCGAAATAGTGTCCGAACAAACCGACAGTCAACAGAATTTTTACTAACGCCGGTAACCCATTCGCCCAGATAGCGGCTAAGGCAATTACATGAGCAAGTACAACATACCGCTGTAATCGCTTGGACGGTTTCAACCTGAAAACATACAGAGGATCGTTCTGGTTATTCACAATCGTTGATGTACCTGCTCGAGAAAGTGTAGAAACTCCGTTCGATCCATGGATATCCCATTAGTTCTTGGATATTTTCTTGCATCGTTAGATTCTGAAAAAAAATCCGCGATATAATACGGATAGGATTATGGATAGACGCTACTAGTATGAATCAAATTTGGAAAAATTTTTTGTTGTCGCAACAGGCCGTCTTTGCTGAGAATGGAACTATCGGTTTTCCGTATAGTTCAACGGATGACAGCAAAAGGATTATGCCGATTGCCAACCTGGCTATTCTTAAGGTAGCCGGGGCTGATGCAGCCAGGCTGTTGCAAGGTCAGATGACTTGCAATGTGAACGATATCGGCGAAAACCAAGGCAGTTTAGGCGCATTTTGCAATCCTAAAGGCCGGGCCATAGCCACTTTTTTTCTGGTAAGAGCTGACAACGCATACCTGCTGATATTGCCTTGCTCATTGCTGGTAAAAGTCAAAAACCGTCTGGAAAAATACATATTGCGCTCCGACGTGACATTTACCGATTGTTCGAATGAGTTATGCCTAGTGGGATTAACCAGTCCCGGAATAGGTGCCGGTTCCTTGTTTGCTTGTGCACAAGATGAAGTCATTTCAATCAATTTTTCCACCACTCTTGCGAGACATTTGATTATCGTAAAAGCCGATCAAGCCGCTAACTTCTGGTCCGATATGATCGTGAACCAAGGTTTTCAACCAACGGATTCCGACGTATGGCGTTATCGCGACCTGATAGCCGGGATTCCATGGCTCGATGAGCACACATCCGAAGAGTACATCCCGCAAATGATTAATCTAGACTGCTTGGGCGGCATCAGTTTCAATAAAGGTTGTTATACCGGCCAGGAAATCGTCGCCCGCACGCATTATCTCGGCAAAGCCAAACGGTCCTTGTTTCTTGCCGAATGCGACAGCGATACGGTTCCTTCGGCCAGCGCAGTCATTATCGACACCGCCATGGAACCGGCGCAGAATACAGGTCATGTACTCGCCGCAATTCGTTTTGGCGATCACCGCTGTTTTTTGCAAACCGTACTCCAGCTGCCAGAAACCGGCGAACCGAATCTCACTCTCATCGATTTTCCCAATACCAGACTTCGCATCATTCCGTTTAACCTATAATGAACCAGCAAACCGGCACTCATTTTCGTCGCTTAGGCATTTTAACTATTGTAGCGGTCTATTTAGTCATCTTGGCCGGAGGCATCGTCCGGGCATCCGGAGCCGGCATGGGCTGTCCGGACTGGCCGACCTGTTTCGGCCAATGGATTCCCCCGACTGACGAATCGCAGTTGCCGGCCAACTATCATGAGATTTATGCTGAGCGCGGCTACGAAAACACCCAGTTCAATCCGGTC
>JBNLEI010000127.1:0-1805 GCA_050304855.1 Methylococcaceae bacterium | reverse complement strand
TTGGTTGGATTATGCCGTGTTGTCGGCCCAAGACATTTTGGTGGATGCTCCGCACCTTGTCGAACGTTATCCAAGCCTGACGGGCGAAATGATGCCTTCGTTGGATCGATTGAACGATTTCGCCAGAATTGCCGAACCCGTCGAATTAGGTTTGGACGAACGCTTGGAAACTATGGCATTTTCTAAATTTTATTGGCTCTCTAGGCCGGCTTGGTATTGGCTGCTAGTAACTCGGGCCGAATGGATCGAGGAAGTGAAAAATCCTTGGAGCAGCGAATCCCCGGATGCCTTTTTCTGCGAAGACGTGTCTCGCTTCGAAACGATGGCTCATACCCGCGATTTCAAAATAGGAGTTACCAGTGTCTACGATTCTCGGCGTTGCATCGACTTCGAAGCTGCAGGAGCGGAACGTTGGAAAACTGCGCTATCCGAAGTCGATTATCAACCTGGAAGCCGATTGATGCTTTGAGGTATGGCAGAAGGAACAAATATGTTGGATAACCCGAAAACAATATGGACTTTGCTGGCGGAGTTGGTAAAGAGGGAAAATAAATTGGAATTCAATACGAGAAGTGACCAAGGTCGTTTGAGAAAAAAAATTAAAGATCGGTTTGCGCCAATACAGTCGACATTATTAGAAACAACTGACAACTACTCGTTTCCAAAGAGGTTATATTTGCACTTGCCACCAAATGACAAAGGAGGGCAGCCTATTCTGAGGGTATCGTTCGAAAAACAAGATGGCTATCCTGTTTTTCGCTTTGAAGTCGCTATCCTATTAAAATATAAAGAGTCATTTAGTGACGAAATTGACTACAAAGCTATTGGCGTTCGTTTCGAAAGTCCAGAAGGGCCAGAAGGTACCAGCGATCACGATTATTATCATGCACAGTGGTTTTCTTCGTTTCGGGGTGATGATGCGATATTAGATGGTTGCCCTGACTGGTTGCCAGATACTCACCCGGCGATCGAGATTGCTGCCGAAAATGCAGTGGATATCCTCTGTTGTGCCCTAAAAAGCCTTTATGGCTCTCGGAATTCAGAGCCGCTACAGTGGCTTGCAGAGAAAGCAAAAGGCGATAGAACTATGGGTACAGAAACCAAAAAGAGAATCGGGCGCTGGGTTGGTACGGCATAGATTTCATTGATGCTTAATCTCGAATTATCTTGGAAATGGCAGGGTCAAAATGGCGGGGTCAGGTCATTCAATAATGTATATTTCACATAATTTGGCCGACTTCGACCATGACCGCCGCGCAATGACGCCTTTATTATGAAATATCCGGGGTAGAAACGCTGGTGGAAACAACAGGCGCCGATCCGTTGGGGCAGCCAAAGGAAAGAAGAAATCAAGGTTGAATGTTGGCGGAGTTGGCGCGCCGAATAGGGGGCGTCTTTTCTTAGGGTGCCTGCTGAATGTTGGCGTTGTACTTTAAACACAATCCGATTGTAATTTCATTGCAACCGGATTGCGCATCGAAAGACTTAAATTGATCCCGCCCGGAATGATGATACAACTCGTCCGGTAGACGTTAACCAACATGCGGAGTCAGTACAGCTAATACCTATTACGCCCTAACATTACTGCGACTTGTGTTTGAAACACTGTTTGATGTTTTTACTACGGAATAGGGGTGCCGATAAAGAATGCTGTTCCTCCGAATTGAATGGGCAAACCAGAGGCAACCGAGCTGGATGATCCTACCAGATAAACTATTTCGCTAGTGTTTGTTGTGTCGAGTAAAAAGTCTTGCGTGACATCCGCTACAGGAGCGGAGTTCGATAATATGGCTAGAATGTTAGAG